>CAYJLP010000019.1:0-22438 GCA_964371115.1 uncultured Akkermansia sp.
AGCGTAGCGAAGGTGATGAGGATAAGCCCCTTCGGGCGCACCGTAGGTGTGCGCCTCGGCAGCAAGGAGGCGAAGCCTCCGCAGGGCGTCAGTGCAGATCTACATCACACGCCCGTGTGGCAAACTTTGCATGGTCGCCACAGCCTACACTGACGCCCCCGTTTATTCTGCGTGCGAAGCGCGCCTGTTATCTTTCGTGGCAAACGCGAAGCGTCCCGCCAAACATCCCACCAAAAACATCCCACCCAACAAAGCCCCCACATTCCCCCTTGCCCCCATCCACCCACTCTGCTAAAATACAACACAGCTCATGAAACATCTCCCATCCCTCTGCGCAGCAAGCCTCGCTTGCCTCCTACTACTACCATCCTGCAAGTTCTATAGCCTCACCGCCAGTACATCCCATTACCTCGAGGCCGCGCTGAGCGGAGGAGAAGCAAAGCACGCCGACTACTGCGTGCATGAATGGTCACTGAGCTCATCAGAAATCATCGAACTCACGAATAAGAAAGGCGACACACTCTACTTCCTACCCATCGAGATGAGTACCAAAGTCACGCTTTACCCATTTATCACCTATAGCCACCTTACTGTTAAAGCAATGAATACCAAATGGGATTCAGGAGAAATGAAACTCTCCAAGCCCTTGGACTCCAAAAAACTCTACATTCCCCTACAGCTCAAGGACCACTCGCAAGCCGAGCGATCGCTGCGCCCCTATGGGATACATCGCGAGGGACTCCAGCTCTCAAAAGAGCCCAACCTGAGAAGCTATCTCCAAAAAAGCGCGAAACTCCCCGCCCGCTGCCAGATGCGCCGCATCCCTATCCCTCATCTGGAGCAGATGATTCGTCGGGATCTCATCTTGCATGGTCGCTATTACGCAACAGGCAATAGCCTGCTGGTGAAGACGCTCTCTGGTGCTGCGCTTTACTGCATTGATGTCCCCTTGGCAATCACGGCCTCCGTGCTAGCCTCCTTGTATGAGAGCACACTGGGGCATACCTTTTGATACTGAGCGAGTGAGCAGCTCGACGATCACAGAGGAGATACAATCAATCCCCTCCTGCGCGCAGCATCGCCAGACTCAGCCTGCCGATGCTGCACACCGTCGACTCTAAACAGCTCGATGAAGAAAAATATATTGACGAAAATCGCCTCCCTGTTACTCAGAAGGCGATTCTCTTTTTGAATTTCTTGCACCACGGTTACTCAGCCGAGAGCAGCACGCCAAAAGGCTTCTCCGCCTTGCTGTAGGTGACATGCTGGTTGATATAGAAATAATGCGCCCGCACCCACTGCGTTTTTTCCTCCTTGCTACAGGGGATTTTGATATGCTCATAGAGACTATCACGCAGGCAGTAGTCACCATCCTCTTTGAGCTGCCTTGTGACGATGGCATCTATCTGCTCATCGCTGAGCTCGTCTTGCAGCTCAATACTGACGCTAAAAGCAGGCTCAAAGAGCGAGGAACTGTAATAAAGATGCAGAGGAGGTCCGCAGACGCTCAGCTCCGCATCCTGAATCGTCACACTCTGATGATACTCTCGTAGGACGCCACGGTGCGCCGCATCGAGCACCGTGGGTGACCAGCTAGCGCGGTAGCAGCGATCAAGGCCGCTGGCGGCGAGCGAGTCGACGAGAGTCGCGAGCTCATCCTTCTTCCCCTCCTCATAGCCGTGTGAGGAGAGGTAGCGCTGATTCTCACGGAAGGGACTATAGAGCACATCAAAATCGAGGCTCGTGGCAAGCAGCTCCTTGTGACTCTCGATGATGTCGACCATGTGGCGCGCTCGCAGCATCACACGCCCACTGCTCTCCTCGGCGAGATCGGCGCGATAGAGCTCGGAGTGCTGGTAGGCACGCTCCAGCTGGCGGCACTGCTCGACTACCTCCTCGCGCTGCGCGCGCAGAGTGGCGCGCCCTGCCTCGGCTTTCTCAAGGATCTTCTGCTTGATGAGCTCATGGAGCAGCGTGAGGAGGTAGTCGTTTTGTGAGATTTTTTCTAGCCCCAGCCAGTCGCAGAACTCGCTATAGTCCTGCTGGCGCTCCGCTATCATGTCACCGGTATCTGTCATGTGCTTGCGCATGTCGAGCAGTGCGCGTAGGGGGAGAGCCGCGAGCTGCTCTTGTGGCAGAGCGTGGTAGGGATGGCTCAGCGCACTGTAGAGGAAAAAGATGCAGTAGCTCATCATATCGCGCTGCATACGCGACAGTTTAAATCCCTGCCCCTGAATCTCGAGCCCATAGGTGATGCGCCCCATAGAAAAGAAGTCCTCGTCGCGCTCACGCAGCAGCTGCAGGACACCCGTCCAGAGCTGCTCGGTCAGGAGACGCTGCGTGGTCTCGCTGAGTGAGGGGTGCATGGGCGCGCCGCGCAGCTGCTGCTGACGCGCAGCACCATAGCTCTCAGGGTAGAGACTCTCGCAGAAGGCGAGGTAGTACATATAGGCGTAGCTGCTGTGGATGAGATAGCACTCATCCACCCCCGCGCGCTGACGTGGTATCTCAGAGAGGACGCGCCAGATCATCTCCAGATCAGCGTACTTGAGCGACTGCGTGAGAGTGATGAGGAGGAGCTGATTGGGCTCGGATTTGCTACGCAGCAGAGAATAGTAGATCGTGTCGAGCAGATCGCGTGGGGCGGTCGGACTCGTGTAGTGCTGCTGGAGCAGGTGGTAGAGGGTGGTGGAGACGCTGGGGAGCGCGTCCTTGCTGGAGAGGTGGAGGTAGGCGCAGCAGGTGAGCTTCCAATTCCCATCTATAGCCCCTTCATAGATCATGTCTTCGAGCTTCGCGAGCGTACGCGTTCTGAGCTCGTGCTCGGGGGGGAAGCTGTCGATGGCCTTGTCGAGGTAGCGCAGGTCCTCATCCTTCCATGCTTGGATGACCGCGCCGCGCGCGATCTTGGCGTCCAGCGACTGGCTCACCTTCTCCATGACGCGGAGGTAGCTCTCTGCAGCGCGCGGATAGTTTTTCGAACCCGATGCACTGAGTTGCTTTGCCTTCTCCAGCACATCGTAGACGTAGTGCTCGGCGAGCAGATGGATGTAGTCGTAGCCTGTCGATAGATTCAGACTCTGATAGATGATAGCGATAATGCAGCCGGAGGCGAGCAGCGCGATGCTCGCAGCCATCATGAGGCTGTTGGCAAGGACAGCGGGGAAGCTAACAATGTTGAGCAGGATGACGAGGATGATGAGCTCGTAGAAATTAAACTGAAAGATACTGTAGCGACTCAACGAGAGCAGCTCTTTGACACTGTGACCATAGCACACCTCCTTCATCGTCTGGGTGAAGATGCAGATGAAGGCGACGGTGAGTGCGCTGAGGATGATCTGTGCCTGCCACGCGGCGATGAGAATCGCATCGTAGTCGTCGATGGGGATGAGCTCCATGTCGCGCAGCACGAGGCGATCGAGGCAGCTGATGACGATGCTCAGGATGAGAGAGCCCAGTGTGATGGCGAGCAGCTTTTTCAAGGAAATAGTGCGTGATTGCATGCTTGTCATTTTATCGTCAGTCGTCATGGAATGTAGATGTATAATGAGGAGTCTAGCACAAAAAATCATTAAAGCAAAGTTAATATTCAGGAAATGTCAATTTCTGCAAAGTGCCCCATCAGATCTTTGCCTCAGGGTGCAGCATGCACGCAGGCAATCATTAGCCCTGATCTAGGAGGGATCTTTCTCCTCATCTCTCAACAAAAGAGCTGCCCTCTATGCCATGAGCTGAGCGTCTTGCTTGCGCCGACCATGGGCGGAATAACGCAGATGGCACTTGTCTCTCAGGGATGGCTGTGATAAGATGCGCTCATGCTCATCGCCCCCTCCATGTTAGCTTGTGATTTTCGTCAGATAGGAGCTGAAGCCCAGCGCGCCCTCGCGGCTGGTGCCGACTGGCTGCATCTCGACGTGATGGATGGCTCGTTTGTTGATAATATTTCTTTTGGTCCAGATATCTGCGCGGCTATCCGCGCGAGTGTCGCTGAGGGTGCCTTCCTCGATGCCCACCTGATGATTGATGAGCCTCTGCATTATCTGCCGCGTTTTATCAAGGCGGGGATGGATATGATCTCTATCCACGTCGAGCGTGAGGGGGCGGTGGATCTCCACACGACGCTCGCAGCCATCCGCGAGGCAGGTATCCAAGCCGCGCTGGCGATCAATCCTGCGACCCCTGTTGAGACCCTACTGCCCTACCTTGGAGAGGTGGATATGATCTTGGTGATGAGTGTCGTGCCAGGATTTGGAGGTCAGGGTTTCATGTCTGAGGTACTCGACAAGGTGCGCTTCCTCGACGCACAGCGTCGTGAGCAGGGCTACCGCTACCTCATCCAGATGGATGGAGGCATAGGCACGCAGCAGGCGCCTCTCTGCGCGGAGGCGGGCGCGGACTGCCTCGTAGCAGGGTCGTCGACCTTCAAAGCAGCAGACATGGCCGCGGCGATCGCGAGCATGAAGTAATTTTTTTATTCTTTATCTAGACTTATTTTGTAGAACATTTTTTTATGGACAAAGGTACACAAAGCCTCATCAACGTGTTCATGAGCGTGCTCGCGCCCGTGCTCATCCTCGACTACTGCTCAAAGCAGGGGGACTCCTTTTGGCATCTCGGGACGATGCCCGCGATGGCGATCGCGCTCGCCCTGCCTCTCGGCTATGGGATATACCTCTTCAGCAAAACGCGCAAGCTAGATATGGTCAATGGGATGGGACTCATCGGCACTCTACTCACCGCCTTTGTGACGGTCTATGCGAACACGGGTGACGGTGGGGCGATACGCCCCGATACGCCGTGGTGGTATGCGATCAAGGAGGCGACGATCCCGCTGCTGCTCGCGGCCTGCATCATCCTCACGGCGAAGGGGAGCGGCTCGCTGCTGCGCGTATTCGTCTACACGGATGGGATCTTTGATATCAGTCGTATTGAAAAGAAGATTGAAGAAAAGAAGCTCGCAGAGGACTACCAGCGCCTCCTCTGGCGCGCGAGTCTGCTGACAGCGAGCGCGCTGATCTTCTCCTCCGCGGCGAATTTCTTCCTCTCCCTTTACTTCCTGCTGCCCGTGACAGGCGCCCCCGAGGCGGAGCAATCGCTGCTCTACAATTATGCGGTGAGCGATATGACAAAGTGGGGCTATGTGGTCATCAGTGTGCCTATTCTCGTTGCGCTCATTGGGGTGATGTTCTACCTCGTGCGCCAGCTCAAGGAGCTCACGGGGTTGGAGCGCGAGGATGTCTTTTTGCACTGATTGCTGCGATATTTTTTTGTTCGTTAGACCTGCTGGCTTGACCTAGCAGGTCTAATTTGTTAAGCTCTTGGCACAATGGAACTCAATTCCCCCATCCACACTATTTCGGTACTTGTAGAAAATAAGTTCGGCGTGCTTTCTCGTGTCGCCAATTTATTCTCGGGACGTGGTTACAACATTCATTCCCTCTGCGTTGCCCCCTGCGAGGACGAGAAGTTCTCACGCATGACGATTGATATCAACGAGAGCGGAGAAAAGCTCGATCAGGTCATCAAGCAGCTCAACAAGCTCGTCTGCGTCGTGGAGGTCGTCGATTTCCGCACGGAGCCAGCGATCTATCGTGAGGTGGTGCTGCTGACGGTGAACTTTGCCGACAAGAAGCAGGAGATCCTCGATCTTTGCAACATTTTTAGAGCAAAAGTGCTCGACGTGACTCGTGAGAAGCTCACGATTGAGATCTATGGTGGTCAGTTCCGCTTGAACCGCTTCCTGCATCTCATGGAAGATTATGATATCGTGACAACGATTCGCTCGGGCAAGATCGCGGTTATCACGCCACCCAAGGTCTAAGGGCGCCATCGGCTGCATGCTTTTCTGCGGGATCTCCCTCGAACATCATCTCCTCGTCTTGCCTCGGGAGAAAGGAGAAGCCTGCTATAGATAGCATTATTTCATTTTCTTTTTCGCTCAAAAAAGACCTGATTCTTCACAGAATCAGGTCTTTTTGCTATCCCCACGCATTAAACCTCTATCGGCACGCAAGACGCGCCCTCCAAAGCGGGTCTCTATCTCAAATTCATGGCACAGCGCGCATCCCCTGAGACAAATGCGCAGCAGGATGAAGCAAACAGCCTAAAAACACTCAAAAAATGCCTCTCAAAGCGCCTAGGCGCACCCGCGCAGATAGAATGGGGAGGATAATGGCGGCCATACAGACTCACTTAACAATGGATTATTCTTGCAAGCCTCTCTCAGTGTGATAAGATGCTCGCGCATGTCGGACCAATCACTCTACATCCTCGATGGCATGGCTCTGATCTACCGAGCCTTTTACGCCTTTATCACCTCACCCATGCGTCGCTCCGATGGGCTCAATACCTCCGCGGTCTTCGGACTCGCCAATACGGTGCTCTCACTGATCGACAAGGTCAATCCTACACACATCGTCGCCTGCCTCGATGCGTCTGGTCCCACATTCCGCCATGAGCAATACGAGCTCTACAAGGCGAATCGCCAAGCCATGCCTCAGGAGCTGCGCGACTCCATCCCCTTTGCCATCGAGCTGCTCGAGAAGCTCAATATCCCCGTCGTGCGTCTATCAGGATTTGAAGCCGACGATCTCATCGGTACGCTCACACGCCGCGCCGACGAGGCGGGCATGCGCTCCTACATGGTGTCACTGGACAAAGACCTCGGCCAGCTACTCTCGCCGCTCTGCTCCTTCTGGAAACCCGGCCGCAAGGGCGCAGACTTCGAGCTCGTGACGGAGGCCGACTTCCTCGCGGAGTGGAGCATCCAGACCCCCGCTCAGATCATCGACATCCTCGCCCTCATGGGTGATGCCTCTGACAACATCCCCGGCGTGGCTGGTGTCGGAGCTGTGACGGCAAAGAAACTCATCGCCCAATTCGGCAGCGTCGACGAGCTGCTCACCCGCACCGCCGAGATCAAGGGCAAGATGCGTGAGAAAATCGAGCTCGGCGCGGACAATCTTCGCCTCTCCTACCAGCTCGCCACCATACGCCGTGATGTCGAGATAGATCTCAGCATTGACGACTGCCTCTGGCGCGGCTACCAGCGCGACACGCTGCGCGCCTGCTTCGAGGAGTTCGAGTTCAAAGGCCTCGTCAAGCGATTCAGCACCGCCGCTCCCGCATCCACCGCAGCAGCTCCCCCGACGGCTGCCGCAGAGAGTCTCCCCCCAGCTGCGAGCCCCATGGGACAGCTCAGCCTCTTTGACGAGAGCCCTATCAAGACCCTCGATCAGGTCGCACACCAGTACCACCTCATCACCGAGGAGAGCGCACGCGAGGCACTCGCCGCCCGCCTCCTCGGCGCGGAGAGATGGGCATTCGACACCGAGACCACGGGACTCGATCCCCTCAGTGACCGCCTGCTAGGCATCTCCTTCTGCCTCGAGCAGGGCGAGGCCTACTATGTCCCCATCCGCGACGCCAGTGAGCTCGCCGCCTTTGCCCCCGTCTTCCTCTCCGATGCGGAGAAGGGGGGGGTGAATCTCAAGTTCGACTATCAAGTCCTGCGCCACGCGGGGCTCGAGCTCCGCGGTCCCTTCTTTGACGCCATGCTCGCCCACAGCGCGCTCTACCCCGACCAGCGACACGGCATGGACGACATGGCGCAGGTGCTACTCTCCTACAAGCCCATCCCGCTAGAAGACATCGCAGGTAAGGGCAAGGACATGGACACCGCCGCCGTCCCCCTCGACATCATGGCACGCTACGCCGCCGAGGACGCCGACATCAGCCTCCAGCTCTGCGAGCTGCTGCGCGGTCAGCTCCGCGAGCAAGGTCTCATGGAGCTCATGGAGCGCATCGAGTTCCCCCTGCTCGCCGTCCTCGCTGAGCTCGAAATCCAAGGCATGCGCGTCGAGCCCAGCCTGCTCGCCGAGAGCTCCCAGCAGCTCGCCGACCAGATCGCGAGCATCAAAGAGCGCCTCGATAGCCAAATCGGACGCGAGATCAACCTCAACTCACCCAAGCAACTAGGCGAGCTGCTCTTTGGCGAGCTCAAGCTCGTCGACAAGCCGAAGAAAACCAAGACAGGGCAATACGTCACTGACGAAGAAACCCTCCGAAAGCTCATCCCCATCTCGCCGCTCGTCGGCGACATCCTCCACTACCGCGAGCTCAACAAGCTCAAGGGCACCTACCTCGATGCCCTGCCCCGCTACATCTCCGAGGCTGATGGACGCATCCATGCCAGTCTCATGCAGATGGTCACCACCACGGGGCGCCTCGCCTGTCAGAATCCGAATCTACAGAACATCCCCGTCCGCTCAGAAGAGGGCAAGCTCATCCGCCGCGCCTTCGTCCCGCGCGACAGCGATCATCTCATCCTCTCCGCCGACTACTCGCAGGTCGAGCTCCGCCTCATGGCCGCCCTCTCCGAGGATCCCTCCATGATTGCCGCCTTCTGCGAGGGGCGCGACATCCACACGGAGACCGCCGCGCGCCTCTTTGGCTGCGATGTGAGCTCGGTGAGCAGTGATATGAGACGCGCGGCCAAGACGGTGAACTTTGGCATCATCTACGGCATCTCCGCCTTTGGCCTCAGCCAGCGACTCGACTGCTCGCGCGCGCAGGCAGGGCAGCTCATCGAGAGCTACTTTGCCCAGTTCCCCGGTGTGCAGCACTACATGGACAGACTCGTCGCCGATGCGCGCCAGCTCGGCTATGCCGAGACCCTCTGCGGTCGCCGGCGCTACCTGCCTGATCTCAACAGCAGCAATTTTAATCTACGCGGAGCCGCCGAGCGCAACGCCATCAACACCCCCATCCAAGGCAGTGCTGCTGACATGATCAAGCTCGCCATGCTACGCGTCGCCGACGTCCTGCGAGGACGCCGCACACGCCTCATCATGCAAGTGCATGATGAACTGCTCTTTGACCTCCACCGCGACGAGCAAGAAGAGCTCATGCCCCTCATCATCCGCGCCATGCAAGACGCGCTACCCCTCCCACATGGCGTCCCTCTCGACGTCGACGCGCGTGCTGCCACCAACTGGCTCGACGCGCACTAAATCCAATACAATCAATATAAGAAAAAAGAAAAAATGCCAGCCACCATCACCTTATCAGGAATCGGCTACGACATCCACCGCTTCTCCGAGACACCGCGCCCGCTCATCCTCGGAGGGGTAGAGATCCACCCCAGTACAGGGCTCGACGGGCACAGCGACGCGGACGTACTCTGCCACGCCCTCGCTGACGCGCTGCTCGGGGCACTAGGCGAGCCTGACATCGGCTACTGGTTCCCCCCTGGTGACGCGCGCTGCAAGAACATCTGCTCGCTGCGCATCGTGGAAAAAGCCGTCAGCCTCCTGCGCGAGCAGGGAGGACGCGTGAACAACGTCGACTGCGCCATCATCGCAGAAGCACCGCGCATCCTGCCGCACCTCCAGCAGATGAAAAGTGCGCTCGCCCCCATCCTCGGCATCAAAGCCCATCGCGTCGGCATCAAAGCTACGACAAACGAAAAACTCGGCTCATTGGGACGCCAAGAAGGCATCGCCGCCTTTGCCGTCGTCAGCATCCAAGTCCCCGAATAAAGCAAAACAGACTCCAACACCCAGCAGTGTCAAATCAATGGATTCTTAAGCCATGTTGCATGCCAAAATGAGACGAAGAGAACCCAAGTCCGCTTCGTCTCATTTTATTTGGACCATCTAAGAAGTGTCTCAGATTCTCATCCAGCAGAGCGTCAGTTCCCGATAGCTATGAACATGCCCGTGTGGCAAAACCAGCATGGCAGCAACGCCGCCAACTGACGCCCTCGTCCACCTGCGCCCGAAGGGTGCCACTTGTCCACCGTAGCAAACGCGAAGCACCCACCGCAAAAAACACACCTCCACAAAAAACATGCATCCCGACCTCCTCATCCGCGCCCACATGATCGTGGACAAGCTCACCCACCTCCAGAAGCGCCTCACCCTCGCGGAGAGCTGCACTGGCGGACTCATCGCCGCCTGCCTCACCAGCGTCCCTGGTAGCTCCGCTATCCTCCGTGAAGGCTGGGTCTGCTACAGCGCAGAGGCGAAGCAGCGCGACCTCAGCGTCTCACCCGAGCTCATCGAGATCGAAGGCATCGTCAGCGAGCCCGTCGCGCTCGCTATGGCGCAGGGCGCGCTGCGCCGCTCCAGTGCCGACTACGCCATCGCCATCACGGGCAATGCGGGGCCGACAGCCGAGCCTGGTGATGCCCCAGTCGGGCAGGTCTGCATCGCGCTCGTCTCACGCAGTGGTGACTTTGAGCTCAAAACTGCCTGCTACACTGACCTCGAGCGACTGCGCTGGCGCGACCGCGTCGTCGCGCTGGCACTGGATATGCTCCTTGTCAAATAGGGCTGTGACTAGCACGCCCGCCGAAGGACACTCATGATTTATTTTTGGCAGTACTTATTACTTTGGCTATAGATAATGTAGCAACATAGGGAGAGTACCCGTACTCGCCCTATGTTGTTACATTCAATCGAGCAATTCCTCCAGCCTCTTGCTCGCCATCTTGCTCATCTTCTGACTCTTGTGATCAGGTGAATCTGCCATCAGGAGCGAACGCTCAACCGCCTCTCCAAATAGCTGAGCCAAGAGCGCATGTTGCACCTCCATAACCTCGTCCTCCTCCGTATCATCAAACAGGGCATCATGCATCGCGATGACCTGCTTGTAGCACTTCATCGCTTCTCGCCTGTGCCGACACTCCGCATAACAATCCCCACAAGAAAGCAGCGCACGCTGTAGCTCATTGGCATAATCAACAGAGTGCATGAGCTTGTAGGCCTCACACATATGCGATAGTCCATCAATAGCTGCCGTGAGGCGTACTTCTGGCTGCGCCTTGTGCCAGCACAGGTACTCATGGTGCAGCTGCATCATTCGATAGAGGTGATGCAGAATGCTCGCACGTGTCTCATCCTCCTGCGCCCTTGATTGCAGGATAGGCAGCTGCTCAATCGCATCTAGGCAATAGGCATGCGCTTGCTGCGTGTGACCGATTCTGCTGCTGTGACGCACGCGGAGGGTATAACTATGCGCGATGAGCGAGAGAGCATGCTCGTCGGTGATAACATGCTGCTGTGAGAGCTCAATGAGCTCGACGATACAGGGCAGCGCGCGCCTGTCATTACCCTGCTCATGGTAGGTGGACGCCAGAGAGGCGAGATAATCAATCAGGATGTGGTCGACAGGGCTCTGAGCCGCGGCGTGGTACTGCTTTTGCCACGCGACGGCAGCTATCTTTGCATGCAGCATCTTGCGAGGTTGTCCGTTTTGCTCATAGAGACGGGAGGCATAGTGCTCGATGGTGGCGAGCAGAGCGGGGGCTGTGATGGGGCTACTCTCGAGACGTGACTGATAGTAGCCCAGCTGCTGCTTCACATGCGCAGCGCGCGCCTTCTTTGTCGCATGCTCTTCACTGATCTCGGCGAGCAGCCCCCAGAATCGGCTGTGCATAGACGCCATCTCGCCTGGCGAGAGCTCATCCATCAGCTCATAGCGCTGCAGCGTCAGCATCCCGTAGCTGAGAGCCTCGCGAGCGCGGGACTGCCTCGCACAGAGGACGCTCAGCAGCTGATTAATCTCTGCCTGGATACGCAGAAAGCGCAGAGGCTCTTCTTGCTGCGCTTGTTGTGCCTGCGGCTTTTCTAATCCCTCGAGAGACTGTGTGAGGAGCTGCTCTATCTCATCCTCATCTCCCGCAGTCTTGACGAGGAGCTTCCCGAGTTGGAAGGCCGCGAGAGAGACATGGAGCCATGCCTCATCCCCATAGTCATCAAGTAGCTGTATGGATAGCGTGTACACACGCCACGCCAGCTCTAGCTTCTCACTGATGGGCCGCTCCTCCTGTAGTTGCTCATCCTTCTCCTTCAATGCGGCAAAACGCCTATCGTGTTCCATACACGTCATATTAGCAATATGGGACAAAAACGCAAGGCAATATTAAGGGGGGGTCTAAATTCTCGTTATTCTAAATAAGCTAATCGGAAGACTCGCGCCACGAGGCAGCTTTTGAGTGCTTTTAGGCCAGATTTTCCGCGAATTTTCGTCTCTGAGGACAACTCTGAGACGAAAATTCGTAAAAAATCTAGCTCTAAAATCATCTCAAAATCTTACCTCGCGAGAAAGAGAAGCGCCCTTAACCTCCATCCCTCCACAGCAAAGGCTCCGCCCCTAGTGGGGAGGAGCCTCGGGGAGACCAGGCGACTCAGGCTGCTCAGTAGGTCAGCTGCACGGGCTGCACGTCTTTTTGCGCTTTCTTTGCTGGCTGTGTGCTGCGGTAATAGCGTACGTAGTCTATCTCAAAGCGCGCGGGATAGTCGCTTGCCTTCGGCTGCTCGGGCCATGTGCCAGGGCCTCCGATCGCTGTATTGATGATGAGATAGGCGGGGGTGTTGAAGGGATTCACCCCATTGGGATAGGTCGCAACTTTGCTATCAAAATCTGCCACCTCCACGTCATTGACAAAGACGCGAATCCTATCCTGCTGCCACTCCATCGCATAGACGTGGAATCGCTCGTAGGGGTAGCGGAGCCAATTTGTGAAGCCCTTGGACGTCGCTTTGCGCGCGCCATTCTGCCCCCAGTGAAAGGTCGTGTAGCACAGCCCCGGATGCTGGGAGAGGTGCTCCATGATGTCGATCTCCCCATTCATCGGCCAGCCCATGCCATTGTCACCCAGCAGCCAGATGGCCGGCCATGCGCCTGTTGCCTTCGGCAGGCGGGCGCGGATCTCGAGGCGACTCCCAGGGTAGAAGTTCTTGATCTTACGCGTCGTGACTGAGCCACTGGAGTAGGGGCGTGAGGGCATAAAGAGATTCCAGCCGCCCTTGTCCTTCTTTGGGTCATGGCGCGCGTTGGGCGTTTCACCGTAGCGCGTGGTGAGCACGAGCTTGCCATTTTTCAATGTGACGGCCTCCTTTGTATAGGTCTGCGAGGAGCCATTGTTGCGGATCACGCCAAGCTCGTAGTTCCATTTCTTTAGATCGAGCTTGTCGCCAGAGAACTCATCGTGCCATTCGAGCTTCCAGCCTCCGGGGAGCGTCTTGGGGACGCCCGCTGAGGCATGAGCAAAGGAGGGGAGGAGCGAGAGCAGCGCGAGGCTTGCGGTATACCAGTGTTTGTTCATACGGGGCTTGAGTCTAGCATGTCGGAGATGTGCTTTCAATGCCAAATCACGCGCTTATCTCGTATCGGCGAACATGTCTGTCGTCGTAGCCCCAGGGGCGATGTTCCAGCGTGAAATGTCTCCTCTGAATCGTGCCCCCTTGAACATCTGGATCATCGTGGCCACCGATCGCACATCCCAGCGTGAGAGATCGCTATTGAAGAGGGAGTATTTGAACATGTGGTTCATATTGATGACATTCTTGACATCCCAGTAGGCGAGGCTTCCTTTGTACTTCGAGTAGGCGAACATGCCCTCCATGTCCTCGACGCGGCTCACGTCCCAGCGCGAGATGTCTTGGTTGAAGACGGAGCGCTCAAAGAGATGCGCCATATCAATGATGTTGCCGACGTCCCAAGTACCTATTTTTTTATTGAATTTGCTGCGCAGGAACATGCCGCGCATCGCGGTGACGCGCCTGACATCCCAGCGCATGATGCTCTGATTGAAGACTGTATCGCAGAACATGTAGGACATGTCGCGCACGCGGCCTACCTTCCACTTTGCGATGCTACGGTTGAAGGGGGAGTTTTGAAAGAGCGCCTGCATGTAGAGCACCTTGCTCACGTTCCAATCGGAGATGTCGCCGTTGAACTTCGAATTCATAAACATGCCACGCATGTCGGTGACGTTGCCCACATTCCAGCGTGAGATATCGCCGTTGAAGGAGCAGCCGCTGAACATGATGTTCATGGAGCGTACGTTGCGTACGTCCCACTGGGAGATGTCGCCGTTGAACTTGCTATTCCTGAAGAGCCCTGTCATGACGGTCACACGCGAGACGTTGATGTGGTTGAGGTTCGCTGTGGGTCCCTGACGACCGAGCTCGCGTGCGACGAGCAGCGCGATGTTCTCATTGGTGGCGTGGATGGTGTCGTACTTGGGCTTGCTCTCCTTGGGAGGGCTGGGCTTGGCGGCGATACGCTTGGGCTGTTTGCTGATGGGGGGTGGCGTGCGGTAGTCTTGAGGACGATCGACGTTGAGGAAGAGCTCGTCGCGCTTGCTGACATGCGCGATGTTCCACTGCGAGATGTCGCCCATGAACTTCGAGTTTTTGAAGACGCGGTTCATGTCGTAGACCTTGTTGAGCTGCCACTGCGAGATGTCTTGGTTGAAGACGCTGCCTTCGAACATGTGGAACATGGTGCCCACATTGCGCATGTCCCATTGCGAGATATCGCCGTTGAACTGGGAGTTCATGAACATCTCGTTTGTGTTATTGACATTGCATGTATTCCATTGAGAGATATCACCATTGAACTGGGAGTTTTTGAACATCTCGCTCATGCTGCGCACGCGGCTGACGTCCCACTTGGAGATATCGCCATTGAATCGACTCCCCTGAAAGAGCTTGCCCATGCCCGTGACCTGACTCACGTCGATATGATTGAGATCGGCTTTCTCTCCATAGAGGGCGATCTGCTTGTCAATGATGGCGGGGAGGCTGTCGGTGGTGGCGACGATGCGCGGACGCTTGCTGGGGGGGAGGAGCTTGGAGCGCGTCTCAAGCTCACTCGCCGAGCGATTGACACCGCGGAAGAGGTCATTTTTGTGAGGGATGGAGGCGAGACCCCACGAGCTGATATCGCCCTTGAACTGCCCGTCTAGGAACATGCCAGTGACGTTGACCAGCGAGAGAGGCTTCCACTTGGAGAGGTCTTGGTTGAAGGGGGTGCCGGCGAACATGTAGTCCATGCGCTGCACCTGCCTCACGTCCCAGCGCGAGATGTCCTTGTTGAAGGGCGTGCCGGAGAACATGTACTGCATGCTCGTGACACGACTGACATCCCAGCGCGAGATGTCTTGGTTGAACGGGCACTCGGTGAACATGTAGTCCATGCTTGTCACCTGACTGACATCCCAGCGTGAGAGATCCCCGTTGAAGCGGCATTTGTCAAAGAGTCCGTGCATACTGGTGACGCGGCCGACATTCCAGCGCGACACATCGCCGCTGAAGCGCGATTTGCTGAACATCTCAAACATATTGGTGACGCGACTGACATCCCAGCGCGAGAGATCACCATCAAAGTGGGAGCTGTCAAACATCTCTCCCATGTTGGTGGCGGAGCTGACATCCCAATCAGAGATATCGCCGTTGAAAGCACTGTTTCTGAAGAGCTCGCCAAAGTTGGTCACGCGGCTCACGTCCCAGCGCGAGATGTCGCCGTTGAATTGAGAGTTCGCAAAGAGGCGCCCTAGAAAGGTGACGCGGCTCACGTCGATGTGGTTGAGATTCGCACGATAGCCCTGTTTGGCGATCTCAGCGGCGACGAGCTGCGGCAGCGTCTCATTGGTCGCGATGATACGCTGCCTCTGAGGATTTGTGTTGCGATTGTGGGCGGAGCCAGCCTGCCCCGAGGAGCTTTGCTGCTGCGCGTGGCTTGGACACAGGAGGATGGCGAGCATGCCACAGCTGAGCAAGATGTGAAGAGATTCCCGATTCATATGACAAGTGTTTTACAATAATGCTCTTCATATGCTAACGTTATTTCTTCTTGAGTCAAGTACAATATAAGCCAGTCACCTGTAAAAAACCACGCTTAGTGCTGCTACTCCATGCTCAGGAGTCGCTCCCACGCGCGCGCGACCGCTAGATAATCACCATTCTCCTGCACCTCATCAGCGATGGCTTGGAGCTCGGGGCGGGCATTGGACACCGCGATGGAGTGCCCCGCCCATTGCAGCATGGGGACGTCATTCATCTGGTCGCCCGAGGCGAGCACAGCGGAGGCGGCAATGCCCAGCTCCTCACAGAGCAGGCGCAGCGCGTTACCCTTGTCTACGCCCGTCATCATGCAGTCCAGCCAATAGTCTCCGGCCATGCTGGCGGAGAGGCGTGCGCGCCATTTGGAGAGGAAGCTGTGCTGGATGAGCTCTTCGAGCCCCTCCTCGCGGAAGAGCGAGATTTTGCCCAGCGGGACGTGCGGGAGCTTTCCTAGCCCACCTGCTACCGAGACATTCACGCGGTATTCATCCACGAGACGGCGCACCATTTCAGTACCGCCCTGGTGCACATAGGAGACCTCCAAGCCGCAAAAGAGACCCTCGACCTCGTCGAGCTGGGCGATGTCATGCTCCAGCTCCTCCACCCAGTCACGCGGGATCTCTTGCAAGATGCGCCTACCCGAGGGAGATTTTATGCAAAGTCCCCCATTGGCTATATAGTTAATCTGATCTAATACGGGCTCAAAGAGCCGCTCAATGCTCTCCGACTGCCTCCCACTGGCGATGACGACGATGTAGCCTGCCTCACGCAGCTGCGTGATGAGCTCATAGTAGCGAGGCTGGAGATCACGAGAGCCCTCTGGCATGATCGTGCCATCAATGTCGGTGACGATAAGTTTCACGGCTTGCATAGGCGCATAGTAATCAAGTATAGCTCAAAATGCAAGGCAAAAGCCCGCAGCGACTCGCACGCACGCTTGCTGGATTGTAACATTTTGCTCACACAAAATTTTCTCCTCCACCGACTGAGCTCACATGATAATAGATCTCTCATAACATTTTCCTGCCGATGCGCCGTAGGATAGCCCTCGTCATGGGCTTTCTCGGGTTTTGAGCAACTATTTTGTGGAGTGATTGGGGCAGTGTTTTACCGATGAGATCGGCTAGTCTCGTCCAGATTTGGGAGTTGACAGATCAGAATCACTTCTGTAGAATGGTGGGCGTATGAAAAAACGCCTCCGCAAGAAATACCGTGTCGGTGAATTCCGTGAACTGAGCTTTAGTTTTTCCTTCGAATACAAGGGAGATGTCAACTCGGATGCCTGTGAGGCCTTTCTCAACGAGCTCGTCGTCGACTGCATCGAATCTAATGGCATGAATTGTGACGGCTTCATGACAGAAGACGGCTGCCGCCTCGTCATCGTCGCCCAAGACCCCACCAAGACGAGTGAAGAACATCGTGCCGCCGTCAAGGCATGGCTCGACGCGCGCACCGACGTCGAGGTATCCCAATTCTCCGAGCTCGAGGACCTCTGGTACTAGTCAGGCACCTCGCGCACTGACGACTTGAGTCCGCGCGCCGACGCTCGTTCTCTCCCATTTTAACAATTCATAACCACACTCAACCTAGGTGTAGCCCCGCTCGCGATGAGCTGGCGGCTCCACCACGATCCACCATGGATCCCCCCTACACTGAACATACAATATGATAAACAAATCAGAACAAGCAGAAGTAGTGAGAGGTCTAAAAGGAATCATCGCCAACGAAACCTCCCTCAGCGACGTGCGCGGGGATGAGGGGCGGTTGCTCTACTGCGGCTACGAGATAGAAGATCTCGTCGACCTCTGCTCCTACACCGAGGTGATCTACCTCCTTCTCAACAAGAGACTCCCCAACCGCGACGAACTCGACAACCTCGAACGCCGCCTGCGCAACGACCGCGAGCTCCCTCAGCCCATCCACGACTTCTTCAAGTCCGCGACCAAGGAAGCCCGCCCCATGAGCGCACTGCGCACCGCCGTCTCCATGCTCGGCATGTACGATGACCGTACCAAAGACCCCAGCCAAGTCAAGGAAATCGGACTGAGCCTCATCGCGAAGATCCCTGTCATGGCGGCCTACTACTACCGCATCTGTCAGGGACTCGACCTGCCTCCCATCCGCACCGATCTGGACGAGGCTGCTCACTTCCTCTGGCTGCTCAAGGGCACCGAGCCTGATGAGAAAGAAGCCCACATCCTCGACGTCGCCTACATCCTGCACGCCGACCACGGGATGAATGCCTCCACCTTCTCCGCTCGCGTCACCACCTCCACGCTCTCCGATATCTACTCCGCCATCACGGCCGCTATCGGCACGCTCAAAGGTCCCCTCCACGGTGGTGCCAACGAGGCCGTCATCGAGATGCTCACCGAGATCGGAGAAGAGGAGAATGTCGAAGCCTACATCAACGACAAGCTCTCCCGCAAGGAGAAGATCTTTGGCATGGGACACCGCGTCTACCGCACCATGGATCCCCGCGCCCCGCAGCTGCGCCGCATCGCCATCCGCCTCACCCACACCATCGGTGAGCCAAAGTGGATACGCATGAGCGACATGATCGCCAAGATGATGCGCGCGCGCAAGAATCTCAACGCGAACGTCGACTTCTACTCCGCGACCGTCTACTACAGCCTCGGCATCCCCACGCACCTCTTCACCACCCTCTTCGCCATCGCGCGTACATCCGGCTGGGTGGCTCAGATTCTGGAGCAACTGGAAGACAACGCCCTCTTCCGTCCGCTCTCACGCTACGTCGGTCCCGACGAGCCCCTGCTCGTCCCTGTCATCGACATGCGCTAAGGACAATATCCTTACAGCCCCTTTGCATCACGATGTCCGCGCGGACATCGTGATGCTCTTTATTTTATTGTGTTCTATTCTCACTTATCTGCTTTGCATAGGGGCACTTTCATGCTACACTAATCTTGCCTGATCAGTCTTCAGGCTCAAAAATATGGAAACCACCCCAAAGAACTATTACTACGTTCCCACCGTGATCGAAAAGACCAACAGTGGCGAGCGAGCCTACGATATCTACTCACGCCTCCTACTTGACCGCGTGATCTTTATCGGAACTGAGATAGATGATACGGTGGCGAATTCCGTTATTGCCCAGCTACTCTTCCTCCAGATGTCCGACCCGAAGAAGGACATACACATCTACATCAACTCACCTGGAGGATCAGTAACGGCAGGACTTGCCATCTATGACACCATGCAGTTTTTGAGTTGCGACATCAACACCTACTGCATCGGCATCGCCGCATCCATGGCCTCCGTCCTGCTCTCTGCTGGTACCAAGGGCAAGCGCTTCTGCCTGCCCAATTCCCACGTCATGATCCATCAGGTACGTGGAGGAGCTAGCGGAACAGCCGCCGACGTCGAGCGCACGATCAACTTCATGTTCAGCCTCGACAAGCGCCTCACCGCCATTCTCTCAAAGCACACGGGCAAATCGGAACAGACCGTCAAAGTAGACCAAGATCGCGACAACTACATGAGTGCCGAAGATTCACTGGCCTACGGTCTCATCGACCGCATCCTGACCCACAAAGAAGAAAGAACCTCCTAATCATGGCATCCAAAAGTCGCTTATGCACCCTCTGCGGAGGAGAAGAAAATGAAGGCCGCCCCGTCCTGTCCGTCGATGGTACCACCATCTGCTTTCAGTGCGTCGAGGGCATGACCTACAAGATGCTGCGTAGCGAAATAGGCGATATCGCCGCCGAGCGCATCCTCGCCCTCATCCGAGGCACCCACCCCGAGGTCCTCCCACAGGAAGAGGTCGACGATCTCCCCCTGACCATCGAGACCAAAGACATCTCCGAGCTACCCACTCCTGCTGCCCTGCACAAGGAGCTGGATCGCTACGTCATCGGACAAGACCTCGCAAAGAAAACCCTCTGCGTCGCCGTCTACAACCACTACATGCGCCTGCGTCAGCACGCGCTAGAGGAAGATGTCGAAATCGAGAAGAGCAACATCCTGCTCGCCGGCTCCACCGGCTCGGGCAAGACACTACTCGCCAAGACCCTAGCACGCATCCTCGACGTCCCCTTCTGCATCACCGATGCCACCACCCTCACCGAGGCGGGCTACGTGGGCGAAGACGTGGAGAACATCGTCCTGCGCCTCCTCCAAGCCGCCGATATGAATGTATCCAAGGCCGAGCGCGGCATCATCTACATTGATGAAATCGACAAGATTGGACGCAAGACCCAGAACGTCAGTATTACGCGCGACGTCTCGGGCGAAGGTGTCCAGCAGGCACTGCTCAAGATCATCGAAGGCAGCGAGTGCAACATCCCACCCAAGGGCGGACGCAAGCACCCCAACGAGCAGTACATCACGATCAACACCGACCGCATCCTCTTCATCTGCGGTGGCGCCTTCGTCGGGCTTGAGGACATCATCCGCAAGCGCATCGGAGCCTCCAACATCGGCTTCAACTCGATTGAAGAAGATCGTGATCGCAAGGAGTTCACCGAGGAAGAAATCCTCGGCAAGACCATCCCTGAGGATCTCTTCCAATTCGGCATGATCCCCGAGCTCGTCGGACGACTCCCCATCTTCGCCCCGCTCACACGCCTCAGCGAGGAGCAGCTCGTATCGCTACTCACCGAGCCACGCAATGCGCTGGTCAAGCAGTACAGCAAGCTACTCAAGATGAGTGGAGCTGATCTCGAGATCGAGCCCGCCGCCCTCAAGGCCATGGCACATGTCGCCATCGAGCGCGGTACAGGTGCACGCGCCCTGCGCGGTATCTTTGAGAAGCTCATGCTGGAGGTCATGTACGACGTCCCCAGTGAGAAGAACATCAAGACCGTCATCATCACCGAAGACACCGTGCTGGGCAAGGAGTCCGCGAAGCTCGTACGCCACGACTTCGCCTCCACCCCCACCCCCTCCCCCCGCAAACCCAAGGGCAAGGTAGGGCGTCCGCGCAAGACAGGCACAGAATCCTAATTAACAACATAGAACAGCATGCTCATCCTAGCCATCGAGTCAAGCTGTGACGAGACTGCCATCGCGCTCCTCGAGAGCGACGATGGCATGCTTGTACCCAGCCTCCTGAGCTCCGTCATCTCCACCCAGATCCCCATCCATCGCCTCTATGGAGGCGTCATCCCCGAGCTCGCCTCGCGCAATCACTCGGCAGCCCTGCGCGGTGTGCTGGAGGAAGCCCTCACGCAGGCCGACCGCCGCATCGAGCAGGTCGACGCCTTTGCAGGCACGGCGGGGCCGGGGCTTGTCGCCGCGCTTCTGATTGGGAATAGTGCGGCAAAGGCACTCGCCCTCGCGGCGGGGAAGCCTTATCTTGCTATTAATCATATGGAGGGGCATCTGCTCTCTCCCTTCATCACGCACCCCGGTGGTGTCGTGCCGCATATCGGGCTCGTCGTCTCGGGCGGGCACACGCTGCTCATCCATGTCAAGGGGCATGATGATTATGAGCTGCTCGGACGCAGTCTCGATGATGCGGCGGGAGAGGCCTTTGACAAGGCGGCAAAAATGCTCAATCTCCCCTACCCAGGTGGTCCCGAGATCGACCGCCTCGCGCGTCTGGGTGACCCTGCGCGCTTCAGCATGCCCCGTCCGATGATGCATGAGCCGCATCACAATTTCTCCTTCTCGGGGCTCAAGACGGCACTTCTCTACACCCTGCCGAAGGTCGTTGCCTCGGGCGATCCACGCGATCTGGATGAGCAGACGCTTACGGATCTCTGCGCCAGTGTGCAGCAAGCCATCATTGACGTACTCGTGCGCAAATCACTGCGCGCGCTGAGCGAGACAGGCATGCGCACCCTCGCGCTGTCGGGTGGTGTCTCGTGCAATCGCGCGCTGCGTGAGCACATGACCGCAGCCTGTGAGAAGGCTGGCGTCGAGCTCATTCTCCCTGCGCCTGAGTACACGACGGACAACGCAGCAATGATCGCCTACGCCGCACTGCTCAAGGCAGAGAAAGGCGAGCAATCGCCGCTTACCACCCCCGTCGATCCGAATATGAAGCTCTCGGGGCTGCAGGTGCGCGCTTGAGCCCCCACAACTGATGACCAAAGGAAAGCGTGACTTTAAAAGAGATGCGAAGCATCTGGATTTTTAAGACATTTTGCATGCCAAAATGAGACGACGGACGGGCAGTACACCTTCTGCCCGTCCGCGCGAAGCATCTCACCGCAACAACACAAGCCTATCATTTTTCTCCTTGCCAACAGGCTATCAGTACTCTAGAATACGCGCATGCCAACCCTTCCCGCGCTAGCACGCTACCTCCTGCCCGTTCTGCTTCTGAGCTGCACCCCGACGAAGAAGCCCATGCTCTTCTCCACCACGCCAGCAGGTGCTGAGATCTACGTTAATGGCAAAAAACTCCCCTTCGCCAGCCCTGTAAGCAGTGAGGTCGACCAGCAACACGATGTCACGGTCACTGCGATGAAGGAAGGCTACGAGCTCAAGACGACGACCGTGCCCACGCAGGTGAGCCGCTGGCGTTCGTGGCTCTGGACGCGCCATGATCCCGACACGCGCTATATTGATATTGATGCGGTATCTCTCACGCTCAAGAAAATCCCCACGCTGGAATCGGTGCCCGATCCTGCCGAGAGTATTGAGCTGCCTCCTTTTGATCCGAATATCAAGCTGCCGCTCATCCCCGTCGGTGGTGAGGGTGTGGAGTTGATTAAGAAGGAGGATTAAGCTATCCTTCATCGTGGTGACGACGGCAATAACGCTTCGCGTTTGCAGCGGTGAGAGCTTGCCGCGCTTCGCGCGGATGATAGACGGGGGCGTCAGTTGGCGGC
>CAYJLP010000020.1:0-21651 GCA_964371115.1 uncultured Akkermansia sp.
CACGCCCGCGCGGCAAACCCAGCATGGCAGCAACGCCGCCAACTGACGCCCCCGTCCATCCGCGCCCAAAGGGCGACAAACTTCTCCCGTCGCAAACGCGAAGCGCTCAAGCAGCAGCTCCACCTCACTCCACCACAGCCCGAAAAACCAGACTATAAGTCCACAGAATCAGCGGGCCTGCGGCAAAAAACAGCCAAAAAAACACCGCCCAGCTCGGCATATGCCTACGCCTGCGATTCGGCTGACAGCGCTCAATACTCAGCAGCTGCTGATTGAACACAACATCTTCATTGATAGATAAATTTTCTTTCATAACCATTACAGAGCAAGTATTATCAGAGAACAGAAAAACTAGACACAAAATAACCTAGTACGACAATAGGAAAAAAAGGCAAAAGAAGCAGCAAAAAAGGCAAAAAGCCTACAGCTTCTCAAACGTCCCCGTATCACGACGCTCGAGGACAGTGAAGCCCGCCTTCTTCGCATCGCTAATCGAGATAGGAGCCGTGATCTTGGGGCTATTCACACGCGAGATCACCTTGCGCACGGGATTCTTGCAATAGAAGCAGTGCGTGAGCGGCGCACGATCCACAGGGCGCATGAGCTCAAAAAGCTTGCGACACTGACGGCAGGAGCGGCTCTCATCCTCAGGCTGCTCAGATATATATTGATAGATAGGCATAACAGACTCCGTGTACTGCCGCGCAACGTGCGGACGTGAGTAAAAAGGGGGGGTATAAAAGCGCGGACTGCTTCTTGCAAAGCAGCCCGCGAAAATCTTGTTGGTCCAATGACCAGCAGCGCTTACCAGCTGGACTTTGTCACGCCTGGGATCATACCGGCGTTTGCAAGTTCACGGAATGCGATACGGGAAAGGTGGAAGCGACGCAGGAATGCATGGCGACGACCTGTGAGCTCGCAACGATTGACGCGACGGATGGGGGACGCGTTGCGGGGGAGCATGGTGAGGCCGATGTAGTCGCCCTCAGCTTTCAGCTTTGCGCGTGTCTCTGCGTAGCGAGCTGCGACTGCTGCCTTCTTTTTGTTTCTTTCGATCCAGCTTTTCTTAGCCATAACTTTGTGAAGGGAATATTTACAGCATTACGAGATCAAAGTCAAGATCAATCTCACAATTACGTCATTATTTGTCCTCATCGGGCGCATTTTCCTCCTCTTCGCGTGCCTGACGCGCGCGGCCGCGATTCTCATACCATGCGTAGAGAATACAAAGCTCATAGAGCAGATACATGGGAGCAGCCATGATGAGCATCGTGCCTGGGTCGGGCGCGGGGGCGAGCAGGAGTGCGATAAAGAGACAGGCTATGAGCGCGTAGGCTCGCGTGCGCTTCATGAGATCATAGCTCAGCACGCCCAGCTTCACAAAGGGGATCACGAGCACCGGCAGCTCAAAGACCGCGCCAAAGACACAGACAAGCTTGATGGCAAAGCTGATGTAGTCCCCGATGCGCCAGTCATTGGATATGCCCAGACTCAGCGCGTAGCTGTAGAAAAAGCTCAGCACACGCGGCAGCACGATATAATAGGCAAAGCTACAGCCCGCGATGAAGAGACCAAAGCCCCAGAACACACTCTTGTAAAGCAGTCGCTTCTCATGCTGATGCAGCCCAGGGACGATAAACTGCAGGACAAAATACATCAACAGGGGAAAGGCGAGGATGATACCGCCGAAAAATGACAGCGTCAGCGAGAGCATAAAGGCCTCCGCTGGGTGGAATGCCCCCATGAGCTGCAGCGCCTCGCGGCTGCGAGGATTGCGCAGCACCGCCCCCTTCTCCTGGAGCGCGAGCGCCTGCTGCGCCATATCGGGGGTATCTGTGAGCGAATCTCGGATATAGGCCTCGCGCTCGCTCGGAGGCACGATAGCGGCCGCATTGAGGATGGGGACGATGGGGAGCAGCGTGAGCACCTCCGCGCGCTGCTTGCGCAGCAGCAGCTCGCGGGACCTGTCAGGGAGGCTGATGAGCACAGAGGCGACGTGCTTCGCCTCAATCCAGTCATCCACGTCGACCTCGGCGGGGAGATGCTCCTGCTCATACCTCTGCCAGACCGCGTCGACAGGTCCCTTGAGAATATCCATAAACGTAGGCGCAAAGCTAAAGCACACGAGCATCGAGACAATGAGAGTGATGGCGATGCGGATAATGGTGCGTCGTAGATCCTCAAGGTGATCTAGAATATTCATATCGTCAGGCTGCTGATGCTGGATTTGCGCCTTCTCACGCAGACGGAAAATGGATTTTAGAAAGATCACGCAGGCAGTGTAGCAAATCACGCACTGGGAATCAAGAGTAGACATGAGTGCTGTGGTGCGGGCTTGACCAAATAGGCGATTTCCTGTGCTCACATATTGAGAAATCAGCAATCGCCGTAACTCTATTCCAATAAAAAAAGCACCCCTCGGGGTACAGACGAGCGTCCCTCTTGGGAGGCAAGAGGGACGCATTTATCAATGAAAGCCGAAGCTCTCTAGTAATATCTCAATTGATAAATCTTAGACCTGAGGTGCAGGTGCAGGTGCAGGTGCGTTGCCGCCCTTGGGACCTTTGCCCTTGCCGCAGCGCATGCCACCCTTGGGACCTTTGCCCTTGCCGCAGCGCATGCCACCCTTGGGGCCTTTGCCCTTGCCGCAGCGCATGCCACCCTTGGGACCTTTGCGCATCTTGCCAGCCTTTTCGATAGCAGCAGCGAACTCAGTGGTGTCGAGCTGACCGTCCTTGTTGGTGTCGAGGCGATCGAGGATGGTGCGAGGACCAGCAGCCTTGCGGGCTTCGTGAGCTGCCTTGCGCTCTTCCTTGCTGATCTTGCCGTCCTTGTCGGTGTCGTACTTGGCGAGCATCTCAGCCTTCTTGGCTTCCATCTTGGCCTTGCGAGCTTCCATCTTCTGCTTCATTTCAGCCTTCTTGGCTTCCATGGCAGCTGTCTCAGTAGCGTCGAGCTGACCGTCCTTGTTGGTGTCAAAGCGCTTGAGCATACCTTGCTGCATGCGAGCTGCGTGTGCTGCCTTGCGCTCTTCCTTGCTGATCTTGCCGTCCTTGTCGGTGTCGAACTTGGCGAGCATTTCAGCCTTTTTCTTAGCCATCATTTCTTTGCGCTTGGCCATCATTTCGCTGCGCTTGGCGATCATCTTTTCCTTGGCTGCTTTGAACTCGCCAGCATCGAGCTGACCATCAGCGTTGGTGTCGAGAGACTTGAGCATAGCAACAGGGCTGCCTTTACCCTTAGGACCCTTAGGACCTTGTTGGGTAGGAGCTGCGTCTTGTGCCATGATAGCGGGCGTTGCGATGAGCGCGAGGATGAGTGCGGATGTTTTCATATTTGTTGTTGTTGTATGTAGATTAAGATTGTGAACTGGGACGGCGTTGCAACCCGTCAAAGTCATACGGCGTCCCTACACATATGAGAACGCAGGCAGGAAAAATAATCTACACCTCATTTTCTTTTTTTTTTATGATCTGCCTGTAGAATTCCGATTGAATTTTTATAAAGTGTTGACAGTGTGATTGCGATGTTTTGGTTTGATTTCTGTAGAATATTGAAAAAAACTTGTCGACACCGAAAAGTAAGCCTAGAGGGGATCTTGCAAAATTAGCAGCTTCGGATTTTGCTGGCAGTTTGGATGAGAATTTGCGGCGTTTGGGCGCGCATAGCGAGCTATGTAAGCCCAAAAAGCCGCGAATTCTCGCCAGAATGCTGCAAAAGACGTGCTGTGTCGCTCATTTTCGAAATCTACAATTTCCCAGAACTTATTTTGAAAGCTTCCCTAGAGAACCTCAAAAAATAACCATCCCTGTGAAGTGGTGAACTCCACAGGGATGGGACTATGAGGGGGCGAGGCGTTCGCCTCACGAGGAAAATAGCCGCCCCTTTAGGTATGCTTGAATCCGCGCGCTTCCTGCGCCGCAGCGTGTCCTTCTATGCGTCGCAGGTACTCCACCGCGCGTGTCAGATCGCTGATGAAGAGATGTGCCATGTCCATGGAGAATCCCTGCCTGATCATCACGCGCATGACGACGAGATCGGTGACGTGCTCAGGCATGCTGTAGGCGGGGACTTGCCAGCCGCGCATGCGGAGGCGATCCGAGAGCTCGTAGAGGGAGAGTTCATGCGACTCCGCGTCGTTGAGCTTGAAGCAGACAGCAGGGATGCCCTTCATAGGATTGCCTCCGTGGATGAGCTCAAAGCCGCCGAGCTCGAGCAGCTGCTTGCCTATGTAGTCGGCGACTTGGTAGGCTGCCCTGTGGATCTGGCGGTAGCCCGCCATGCCGAGGCGTACAAAGTTATAATACTGAGCGATGATCTGTCCCGCGGGGCGTGAGAAGTTGATGCCGATGGAGGGCACACTGCCGCCGAGGTAGTTGACCTTGAATTGGAACTCCTCTGGCATTTCTTTTTCTGATCGCCAGACGACCCAACCTGCGCCCAGCGGTGCAAGGCCGAATTTGTGCCCACTCGCGCTGATGGATTTCACACGGGCGAGGCGGAAGTCAAAGAGGATGTCAGGCGCGACAAAGGGCGCGAGGAATCCACCACTAGCTGCATCAATATGCAGATCGACATCAGGTCCTCCCGCAATGGCGAGCTCGTCGAGTGCCTCAGCGATGCGGGCGACATCCTCGTACTCGCCCGTGTAGGTGACGCCAAAGGTGCTCATCACCACGATGGTGTTCTCATCCACGTAGTCAATGAGAGCTTCTGCGGTCAGGCAGTAGACGCCTGACTCCATGGGGACCTCGCGCATCTCGACTTCCCAATAGGTGCAGAACTTGTGCCAGCAGATCTGCACAGGACCGCAGACGAGGTTGGGCCTGTCGTAGGGCTTGCCCTGAGCCTGGCGCTGCGCCTTCCAGCGACGCAGCGCGGCCATGCCTGCGAGCATGCAGGCCTCACTCGAGCCTATGGTGGCACAGCCCAGGGGATGCTCCTCATCAGAGGCGTGCCAGAGGGTGGCGAGGATGCGCACGCAGCGCATCTCGAGCTCGGCGGTCTGCGGGTATTCGTCTTTGTCAATGAGGTTTTTGTTGATACTCAGATCCATGAGCTTGTGAACCTGCGGCTCATCCCATGTCTGGCAAAAGGTGGCGAGATTCTGACGGGCGTTGCCATCCAGGAGGAGCTCTTCCTCGATGAGCTGATAGGCATCCTCCGCGCGCATCTCATGCTCGGGCATGCGGTGATCAGGGAGACTCTGCGCGCTATCGCTGCTGCCAAAAGTGCTGCTATTGAGCTCGTCTGCCGTGTCGGTGGAGTGGGGTGGGGGGGTGGAGTAGGACATGATTCAACGGGTGAGATGCGTAGGCGCGCGGCTTTGTTGAATACTTGATAGAGTGACCTCTTTGCATTCACGCCCTTGCATTCACCCTCTCATCCCTGCGCCGCCGTATTTCTCAATCTCCTCAGCCGTCAGCTCCTCGTCGAAGTCATCGTAGTCATCGTAATCCTCATAGTCACCAAAATCTTGCTCCTCCACCTCATCAAGGATGGCGCGCTGCTCTGCTGCGGACAGCGGCTGCGCTGGTACGGCGTAGCCAAAGCTGCTCGGCGGAGGCGTGCTCGGGCGAGTCATGGCGAAGCTGCTGCTCGCACCCGTCGCAGGCATCGCAGGGCTGCTCGGACGGCTAAGAGTACTCGGAGCACTCGAGCCTGTGGGCGCGCTCGTCTCCTCGCCCATGTAGGGCTGCGACATCTCATCGAGCAGTGTCTGCTCGAGCAGGTCGGCGCGCTCGGTGAGAGGCATCTGGCGGAGCGCCTCGTCCACATTCGCCCCGAGATCGGCTTGGAGGCTGCGCTGGCAGAGGCGGGTGACGAGCTGTGTCCAGAAGGAGATTTCCTTGTTCTTCTCCAGTATAGCGTGGAATAGCGCTCGCCGCGCGTAGGATGCGGAATACTCATAGCCTCCCGTCTCCGCATTGTATTCCAACTCGCGGGTCAGCGAGGGGATCTGCTGACCTGCTTCGAGGATCTCGCGGCAGAGCCCCTCCCAGATATCAACGCGATTCTGCCACGATGTATCCAGAGGTGCCTGATCCAGCAGCTGCAGGATTAGCGCGCTCATCTCCATGAGCTCGCGCATCTCGTGCTCCTCGAGTTCTAAATGTACTGTTCCCATAAGGTGAAGCAAATTGTTGTTGCCATAGGATGCTCTTGACTCAGGCTCTGCCCATAGCCATGCGTCCCTCCTCAGACATCATGTCTTCATTCCAAGGGGGATCCCAGACGAACTCCACATTCACCTCAGAGACACCTTTGATAGCATAGATATGACTCTCAGCATCAGACATGATATGAGGAGCCATACCGCAGCCAGGGGCGGTGAGCGTCATCTTCACATGCACATAGGCACCCTCACCGGGTACGTCGACGATCTCAATGTCGTAGATGAAGCCGAGATCGACAATATTGGCAGGAAGCTCAGGATCATAAACCTCGCGCAAGGCATTCCATATCTTGTCCTCAAGGGGGAGGTGCTCATCCTGCTGCTCGGTGCGCTTCTGCTCCTCAGGGGGGAGGATCTTGGCGCGCTGCGCCTCCTCGCGCGTGATGCGAACGAGCCCTAGATCACTCGCCGCCGTGATGGTGCGACTGTGCATCTGAGTAATATAGATGCGCGACCCCTCAGGCAGTATGAGACCATTACCACCAGGGATTTGCACAGCTGCGGTTTCTTTCTCGAGAATAACTTCTTGATTAAGCATGTGCCAGCATACTAGCGCAATTGTTGCGAATATGCAAGGGAAATGTCATGAGAAGATATCCATCTTTTGTGCTTGCCATCCCCTAGGCTTTTATGCTATTGTTAGAAACTGCATCCCAAATCCATTATGTCTTTGCTATCAACCTCACTCAAATATGGCGTTCTCTCGCTTGCGACACTCAGCCCTCTAGCTGAGGCAAAGCTCGAGGTACACGCCGCGCAGACGCACTCCATCCTCTACGCCAATACGAAGAATCAAGCCGTCATGCGTCTCAAGATCGTCAGCGATCAGCCCTCCGCCTCGGTGAAGTCGATGCGCTTTGCCCTCATCGGCGACAATGCCAAGCGCGCCGCGCACAGCTTCAAGATCTTTGACTCAGGCACCGCCCCCTACTTCTCCCCCAACGCGGAGCAGGAAGGCGACAAGGCAAAGCCCATCCCCGTCACCGTCAAGCGTCAGGACAAGGTCATCACCATCAGCGGCAACATTGCTCTGGAGAAGGGGGACAACTACCTCTGGGTCGCCATCGACTCCCCTCAGAATGTCGCGGGTGGCACAAGCTTTGACATCGCGCTGCGCAAGATGAGTGCCAGCGATCCCAAGGTGGACATCAAGAGTGCCGACCCCAAGGGCTCCATGAGTGTCTACCCCTTCAAGCAGCGCATCGTGCCCTACTTTCGCAGCGTCTGGCTCACCAGCTACGCGCCGAATCTTCTCAAAGCAGAGGATATGGCCAACATGACCGACATCATCTACTTCAACCTCAAGTGCGGAGCTGATGGCAGCCTCAAGGGCGGCAATGACCCCAAATTCCTCCAGGGTCTGGAGAAGCTCAAAACCCTGCGCGGGGAGAACCCCGTCAAGATCATCCTCGGTATCGCGCACAGCGCGGAGGGATTCGCCGCGACGGCAGCCGATCCTGCAAAGCGTCGCAAGTTCGCCGAGCAGATCAAGTTCTACATCGCCAAGCGCGGCTTTGACGGCGTGGACATCGACTGGGAATACCCCAAGGGCGACAAGCAGTGGCGTGACTTCGGCCTGCTGCTCAGCGATATCCGCCAGCAGCTCGGCGCGCATGGCGCCAGCATCAGCTCCGCGGTGCTCATGTACCACAATGTGCCCAATCAGCTCGTCATCGACCAGCTCGACTTTGTCAATGTCATGAGCTACGACCGCGTAGGCGAGCATGCCACGATGCCCCAGTTCATCGCTGATGACAAGGCCTCGCGCAAGATGATGCCTCCTGCCAAGATCATCCTCGGCCTGCCCTTCTACTCCAACGACATGACCAAGCCTCGCGACTGGAAGCTCCAGACTCCCTACTCAAAGATCCGCAAGCTCCAGCCCGACCTCAAGCCCGAGGACAACAATCTCACCATCGACGGCAAGCCCCATTACTTCAACGGTCCTGCCCTCATTGAGAAAAAATCCCAGTACGTCATCGACAACAAGATCGGCGGCGTCATGATCTGGGCCTACGAGACAGACGTCCCCACGAGCGACGCCGCCTCGCTGCGCAGCGCGATGTTCAAGCACATCAAACGCACCAAGCGTTAAACCTGAAATTTAAAAAATAAAAAGCCTCTCGCACTTTCTAGTACGAGAGGTTTTTTCTTTTGATTTTATCAGCAGGGGGTTATGATTGAGGCGGCGCCTTCCTCCCCTGCTCATCGCTGAAGGGCTCAAAGCTCTTCTGCGCCTCCGCATCCACCCACTCGGGGCGGCGGCGAGCGTAGATCCAGAAGGGTAATCCTGCAAAGATCACCACACCTGCAATCAGCATCAATACATAGAGCACAGGGCTGCCCACAGAGATCTGACCAGGAGGGATGAAGCTGAGCACAAAGACCATGCAGCTCCCCAGCAGACCGATGCCGCCCACGAGCCACATTCCCCAGACTCGCCCCCCGGGGATGCGGAAGACGCGCTTCGTCTCAGGCGACTTGTGCCTCAGGTAGATCGCCGCCGCAAACATAAGCATATACATGATGAGGTAGAGTAGGATGGTGAGCTGGGCGATGATCTGATACGCCGACTGCACGCTAGGCATGATGACGAAGAAGATGGAGAGCAGCGTGACGATGCTGCCTTGAATGAGTAGGATATTCACCTGCACGCCGTGCTTGTTCATCTTCTGCATCAGCGGGGGCAGGTAGCCCGCGCGTCCCACCTCCAGCAGACCGCGCGAGGGACCGCCCACCCACGCGACCACCTGAGCGAGCACGCCAAAGGCGAGCAGAGCCGCGATCACCGAGCCCAGCCACTCCAGCCCAAAGAAGGCAAAGAGTTTATTATATGCCACAAGGAGGCTCTGCACGAGATTGATCTGGCTATTGGGGATGATGAATCCAATCGCCAGTGTGCCAAAGACGAAGATACACACGGTGATGAGCGACGCCATGCCGATGGCGAGGGGATAGTCGCGCCCTGGGTTCTTGACATCCTTCACGTGCACAGCACTCATCTCCATGCCAGCGTAGAAGAGGAAGATGCTCGCCGCGAGCACGATGTTGTTAAAATTGCTCAGATCGGGGAAAAAGCTCGCAGCATTCATCTGGATATGGATGGGATTGCCCATGCCCCAGTAGAGCATGCCAAAGAAGATGAGCAGGGCTGCGGGTAATACCGTGCCCAGCATCGAGCCCCACTTGGCAATCGCGCCACTCATCCCCATACCGCGGAAATTGAGCAGACTCGCCCCCCAGTAGACGGCGAGCACGACGAGCAGCACATAGAGGCTATTGGCCGACAATGCCGCATCCCAGCTCTGATCTGTGCCTATAAAGGCGAGCGAGACAGCGGCAAAGGTCAGCACGGTGGGAAACCAGATGGTACTCTGTATCCAGAGCAGCCAAATGGCGACAAAGCCGAGCCGTGCGCCAAAGGCCTCACCAACCCAGCGAAAGACGCCACCGCGCTGTGGCCAGCCCGTCGTGAGCTCCGCTGCGACGAGAGAGACAGGGATGAGGAAGAAGATGGCGGCAAAGATATAATAAAAGGCTGACGCGAGCCCGTAGGTGCTCTCCGCGGCCAGCCCTCGTAGGCTGACGATAGCGGCGACGTTGAGCATGGCGAGGGCAAAGACACCTAGACTTCGCTTAGGGGTTGCCTCAGCAGGATCTGTAGATGGTGGGGATGGATGATTCATGATGATATAGAGGGGGGATAGGAGAAAGCACTGTAGCAAGCTCACTCCAGATAGACAAAGCAAATCGTCCATCATATAGAGTCATGCCTATTGGGAACCTTGCAAAATTAGTTTTGGGAAATTGTAGATTTCGAAAATGAGAGACACAGCACGTCTTTTGCAAGATCCCCTATTGCGAATGAAGAATATCTCTGGAGCTTCTCTTTTTTATTGACCATGCGCTTGTTATTTGTTAAATTATCGTTTCAATAAATCATTCCAAACCAATGAAACTCTCTCGCTGGATGACAGCACTCGCACTCATGGTCATGAGCGTCGCTCCTTTCGCTCAGGCCGCTTCCGAGCCGACTCTTCTCTATGGTCTCAATTTCAATGACACCTCCGATCTGACTGCTAGTATGGGCTCAGGCACAGCTGCGGTTACGATCTATGACAAGGAGGACTATACTGACTCACTCACCACGACGAACACGGTCACAGGTGCAGGCAGTGCCCTCGTCATGAACCGCGATACCGTGCAGATTGGCGATGGCTCGTCCAATCTCGGCTCGGGCACCGATTACACACTCTTCTTCTCCTCGAATTTTATGGGCAGCTCAGCTGTTGAGAATGGATATGATCGCAACTACGCTGATATTCTTAGCTTTGAGGTCAATGGAACCAACTACAGCATCCGCTGGGGCAACAATGGCAACACCATCAGCTTTGGTCAGGCAGCCGCTAAAAGCCAACCGACTACTCTCACATGGACAGTCACTCAGGAGTGGACGAACTTTGCCTTCACCACGACGAGTGGCTCGAGCACTCTTTACATCCTCGATGGCGAAGGCGCGATTCTTACCCAGCACACCTTTGGCATCGGTGGCAATCTCCAGTATGTTCTCACAGGATCAGGTGGGTCGCCCGACAGCAATGGTATTGCGGATGCCGATCGTGACAAGCTCACCTTCATCGACAATGTCGCGGTCTACGATGGCATCCTCACCGAGGAGCAAATGCAGCAGGCTGCTATCTTTAGCTCAAGCAACGTCATCGGTATTACCGACTATATCCCCGAGCCTAGCACTGCTACGCTGAGCCTGTTGGCACTCGCGGGTCTCGTGGCGCGACGCCGCCGTGCGAGCTAAGCCTCGATCCTCCAATATGGAGAAAAGAAAAATGATCAGAGCCTAGACTCCTCATGAGTCTAGGCTTTTTCTTGTCGAGGAGAGAGGGAGTGTGGGGAAAAAAAATCCAACAAAATAACTGTAATCTCGCTTGATATCGAGCAGCGGCATTGTTATGATAGATGCCATGAAAATCGTGATGGTAGAAGACGATATTGATATCGCAGAGCTCGTGGCATTCAGCCTGACACGCGCAGGCTACGAGGTGCTCCTCGCTCATGATGGCATGGAGGGCCTCGAGCTCATCCGCAATGAGTGCCCCAATCTCGCAATCCTGGACATCATGCTGCCGAGTATGGAGGGGCTTGATATCTATCGCGCTATGCAGGCGAGCACCATCACGGAGAGTATCCCTGTGCTCTTTCTCACAGCGAAAGCGCAGCTCGAGGATAGGCTCGAGGGGCTCCAGCTGGGAGCGGATGATTATATGACCAAGCCCTTCTCCCCAAAGGAGCTCCAGCTGCGCATACACAATATCCTCGCCCGTCATGCCGCCGCACGCACGCAGGGGCTGGTCGTGCGCTGCGAGGGGCTCACACTGGATAAGAATATGCTCGAGGTCACGCTGGATGGCGAGCATGTCGACCTGACGACAGCGGAGTTCAAGCTACTCTCCTACATGGTAGAGCGCAATGGGCAGGTGCAGGATCGCTATGAGCTTCAGAAGGTGCTCTTTGGCTATGCGGACACGACGCAGTCGCGTGCGCTGGATACGCATATCAAGCGCCTGCGCCAGAAGCTCGGGCACTACGCGCCCTGCGTCGAGACGGAGCGCGGCGTGGGGTACTATTTTACCTCAGAAAAAATCCCGCGCTGAGCGGCTGAGTATGAAGTAACGGGCTACTGCATCAGCAGCAGCCCGTGAAGAAAGCATAGGTGGGGGGGAGGGGAGATTCTCCAAGACATCCTATTCGCCGCAGAGAGGGGAGGAGTCAAGACACCATCCACGGTCTCAATACTGCAGCGCGTCGTACAGGCATGTATCAGTCGCTGGTAGAAAAGACACTCCGTGCCATTCCCCCAACAACTGCACATCAATTTATACTCTCATCATATTAGCCCCTATACTTTGCCCTGCGGTGGAAATGCACCGCAACGATGATGCCGATGATATTGGGCAGCCAGAGCACGATGTAGGGCGCGATGCCCGATGACTTGCGCGAGAGCTCGCAAAAGACCAGCGCGAGGAAGTAGAGTGTCGCCACCGCAATGCCTACGCCAAAGCCCGTCGTGGTGTCCTTGCGACGCGCTGTGATGGCGAGCGGGACGCCTATCAAGGAAAACACAAAGCAGGCGAGCGCAAAGGAGGCTCGCTTTGTCCCCTCGGTGCGAAAGGCGAGCTGCGTTTTCTTGTTCATCCCATTGATATAATGAGCCGCCTCAATACTGGCCTCACTCCAGAGCTGCGTCGCACCGAGGAAGGGTGCAGATACGCGCACCTGCTCGGTGATCTGCCTCATGAGCGCGAGATCGGCTCCTTGGAGGTCATCGAGGCGCTGGAGCGTGTAGGCGATTTCACTATTGGTGAATCGGTTGTCCTTGAGACGTCTATGCTTGCTTACAGGGATGGTGAAGTTGAGCGGCATCTTGTCTATCAGCGGCATATCAGAGCTCACAGCGTCGCGTCGCTCCATGGTGATGTTGTGGAGCATGAGGGTGACTTGCCGCGTCTCGGGGTCAAAGTCCCCGATGATCGCGCGCTGGGCATGCAGCGATGCGTAGTCTTGATTACCCTTCTCCGCACTCACATCGGGGTAGACGTGCAGTCCGTAGATGACATCGTCCTCGCGCTTCTCGATGTAGAGCTTGAAGCCATCAATCTTGATACTCGATGAGTTCGCACTCAGGAGATTCTTAGGGTTGTCCTGCATCGCATCCATGATCAGCGAGCTCATTGCCTGCTTGCTACGCGGTGCGACTTCGATATTGATGTAGTAGCAGATGGCGGAGAGCGCGATGCCCAGCATGATGGCGGGCACGCTGAGTCGCCAGAGGCTGAGTCCCGCCATGCGCATGGAGGTGAGCTCATTGTCCGCCGCGAGTCGTCCATAGACGAGGAGCACAGCGGTGAGGAATCCCCAGGGCAGTGAGAAGGATAGTGAGAAGGGGATGACCTGCAGCATGAAGTCAATGACGATCGTCGGCGGCGCGCCACTATTGACGAGGAGGTCCTGGAGCTCCTTGAAGATCTGCCCCAGCAGCAGCAGGGCAGTCAGTGACGCCACCCCCATGAAGGTGACGAAGAGGAGCTGGAAGAAGATGTAGCGATCGAGGGTCTTGATCACGCGATGGGGATATGGGTAGGAGATATAAAGCCGCGAGCAGCTGGCTCGGCTGCTGCTAGAGGGTCAGGAAGTTGCTTAGTAGCTGGATGCCGAGTTTCTGGCTTTTCTCTGGGTGGAACTGCGTCGCGACGAGGCGTCCACGTCTGATCGCCGCGGCAAAGGTCGCATCGTAGGTGCAGCGCGCGGCGATGAGGCTCTCATCCGCGGGGATGGGATAATAGGAGTGGACGAAGTAGAAGTGCGCGTCCTCAGGCATGCCCGCCCAGATGGGGTCGCTAGCCTCGGTGAGCACGAGGTCGTTCCACCCCATGTGGGGGACCTTGAGCTGCTGGGTTCGGAACTTTTGCACAGCCCCAGAGAAGATGGAAAGCCCTGGAGCACCAGGGCTCTCCTCGCTGGAGTCAAAGAGGATCTGGTAGCCGATGCAGATGCCGAGAAAGGGGCGATCTGCCGCGATCCAAGCGCGGATGGGCTCGACGAGTCCCTGCGCATGCAGGGCGCGCGAGCAGTCGCCAAAGGCACCGACACCGGGGAGGACGAGGTGGGTGAGCCCGTCGAGCTCGCGGGGCTCACGGACGAGGATGGCCTCGTGTCCTGCTGCGAGGAAGGTGTTGCGCACGCTTTGCAGGTTGCCTGCGCCGTAGTCGATGATGCCGAGTTTGATCATTTTTTTATCTAGTGTATGAGTCTTTAGAGCATCCCTTTGGTGGAGGGGATGAGGCCTGGCTGACGCGCGTCTTGCTCCATGGCGAGGCGTAGGCTGCGCGCGATGCCTTTGAAGATGGCCTCGATGATGTGGTGTCCGTCGCGTCCGTAGAATACCTCGATGTGGAGGTTGCAGCGGAGGTTGTTCACCAGCGCGCGGCAGAATTCCTCGGCGAGGCTCATGGGCATGTTGGGCGCATCGGGCGCGCCTGCTGGGACGCGGAATTCGAGGTAGGGGCGATTCGAGAGGTCGATGACGACGCGGCAGAGCGTCTCGTCCATGGGGACGTAGGCGTGACCGTAGCGGTTGATCCCTTTCTTGTCCCCCAGCGCGCGTGCGATGGTCTCACCGATGGCGATGCCTGTGTCCTCAATGGTGTGGTGGGCGTCCACCTCGAGGTCTCCGTCGACGCGTAGTGTCATGTCCATCAGACTATGGCGGGTGAAGAGGTGGAGCATGTGGTCGAAGAAGGCGTGCCCTGTGGTGATGGCAGCGCAGCCCGTGCCGTCGAGGTTGAGCTCGAGGGCGATGTCGGTCTCACCGGTGGTGCGTTTGCAGGTGGAGGTTCTCATGGGTGTATTTTTATATCTTTCTTAAAATCTTGTACGGCGCATTCTATCATAGACTGTCAGCTCTTGGCAATGGCGAATTAGAGCGCCGCCACCTCCTCGAGTACCTGTTCGACGCTGATGTCACGCATGCAGGGGCTGGCTTGATCACAGTGGCTGAGGTAGCAGGGGTGGCAGGAGCGGTGCTGGTAGACGACGCGCGCGCGGCGGCTCAGCGGGCGGTAGCGCTTGCTCAGGCGGCTCGCCATCATGATGACAAAGCGCGCGCTCGTCAGCGCGGCGATCTGGGGGATGACACCGTCCACGCTGATGAGCAGCGAGCGATGCCCGAGCTTGTCGAGGAGATGCTCTGGCTTGATGATATCGTGGCGGATACTCAGCTGGCTGGTCATGTCTTTCGCGCGCCTCGCATCCTGAGGCAGGGCGAGTAGCGCGCAGGTCTGCCCCTGCTCTTGGAGCTTGTTCACCAGCTGTTGCCAGTGCTCGAGTGGCCATTGTTCTTCGCATTCCCCAAGGGAGGAGAAGGGGGAGATCCAGCAGATGGAGTGCCCTTCTTGTTCGCGGACAGAGTCCTCCTCCCACGCGGAGCAGTCGAGCTTGTGGTGCTTTTCTAGTAGGGCGAGGTAGTCGCGGAAGGCGTGGCGCACCGGACCGCAGTGCGCTGAGGTAAAGCTCGTTTTGAAGCCCTTTGAGAGACGATTCTCCTCAAAGCCGCTGATGTAGATGGGCGCGAGCGCGCGCAGCTGCTTCCATGTCGCCGCATGCTCGCTCCACATAAAGAGATAGTCAAAGGGACCCGCCTCGTAGACAGCATCCGCCTCCAGCTGCTCGCGCAGACTCTGACTCTGGCTATCCATAGTCAGCACATGCTTGATCATGCTCTGCTGCTGCCAAAAGGAGACCTGCTCCTCGCGGCAGACCACAGAGAGCTCTGCGTCAAAGCGGCTGCCACTCAGCACGCGCAGGGCGGGCAGGCAGATAACGGCCTCTTCGAATGCCTCAGGCAGTGCGACGAGGATGCGGAAGGGGAGGCGTACAAAGGGGGCGGCGGTCTCCGCGAGCATCTCCTTGCCCTGTAGGCCGAACTCCGCGCCCGTCTTCCAGCGGTGATGCATCCAGAAGCCATCCAGGATGCTGACTCTTTGCGAGTTCTCCAGCGCCAGATTGATGCTGATGGTATCGGCGGCGGTCTGATCGACTCCTTGATAATTTAGAAAGATCTCCTCCCCCAGCACCGCATCCCAGCGGCCAAGGCCGCGGTTGCGCGTATGGACGGCAAAGAGGCGACTCTGGCACATGGTGTGCAGGACGGAGGGAAAGGGGGTCGTGCCTGTGACTTTGCCAAAGTAGGGGACATGCACGCCCTCAGCGGTGTATTGATCCGAGAGGATGCCGAGCAGGCCTCCAGTGCGCGTCATGCGTACGACGCGGCGCAGGCCTGCTTCCTTGCTATACATCTCACAGCCATAGCCTGTGCGTAGCTCGTAGACGAGCTTCTCGAGATGCGGGTTGCGCAGCTTGCGGTACATGGAGCCAAAGTGCTCGACCTTGGTAAAGAGGGGACGGATGCGCGCGAGGATCTCCCAGTTGCCCGCATGGGGGATGCAGGCGATGCCGGTGCTGCCGCCGGTGCCAGAGTTCTCAAACTCTTCCTTGCCGACGAGCGTCACGGACGCCTCTAGCTGCTCGGCGCTCATGATGCCTACCTTCATCGCACAGGCGAAGTTCATGCAGGAGAGCATCATGTTGCGCCGCACGAGGGGGCGCAGCTGGGCGGGGCGCAGCGTGGGGTCGATGCAGATGCGCAGATTGCGCGCCACGATGCGGCGACGCGAGGCGAGCAGGATGTAGCCGATGTAGCCTACCCCCATCCCCACCAGGGCAATGAGACGTACGGGGACATAGCGCATGATCCGAACGAGAACGTGAAGAAGCTGTCGCATGGGAGTTTTATTGTATGAGTCTAGATGGGGGAGGGGAGAAGGGTAGTAATCGTGCTAGATTAGCAGCGCATCGAGCAGTCGGGAGGCGTGCTCCCCACCGCTCGATGACCGCGTCCTCAGTGAGGCTCTCCTAGGAGATCTCACAGAGCAGTGTATTTAGTTGATCGTGTGAATGCGAGGGATGATGAAGACCTTGCGGGTGTAGGGATCCCAGACGCGGTCCCCACCATTGAATCCTTTGTAATTCAGGGAATTGTGTGGCTCGAAGGGCGAGATGACGATATTCGCATACTGGGAGGTAAAGCCGTAGGGGACGCCGTTGACATCAACCCTCTGCTTGTCAATGAGGTTGGAGGGAGCGGGGAGTGCATCGGGGTCGGTGCGCAGCCAGCGGGCGTTGCTCGCAGGGCGTCCGTTCACATCGGCGATGACCATGGGAGGAGGGGTTCCAGGATACTCCTCGCGTACGAAGACGTCGACGGCTTGCGAGACGATGCAGGAGGGCAGGACGGAGCTGAGGGCGAGTGCACTCAGCGCGATGGCGATGGTTTGAGTTCTTTTCATGTTGTTTCGGGTATGGTTAAGTTTGGGGATTATGGGCGAATTTGGCCTGATGACCAAAAGGGAGTTGAGCCGAGGGCGGCACGAGCAGGAGACGCCCCTCTGTCTCCTCATAGGGGCGTACAAAGATGGGCAGGTAATCATGCTGCTCGACGAGGGCTGTGAGTGCTGGGTAGATCGCGAGGATGGGCTCGAGGCGTGGTAGCATCATCTTGATGAATCGCTCAGGGATGGGCAGCTCTCCGATCTGACCGCCATGCAGGAAGGTGCTAGCTATATTCTTCCCATTGTCGAGATGGAGCTTCACATGCTTGCCCGTCTCATCCTCATGGTAAGAGAAGCGCAAAAACACACTCGTCGTATGGTACATCTCAGAGCCCAGCGCGCGCGCGATGATGAGCTCGCCGTAGCCGTCGTGGATCTTGAGCGCGAGCAGTGTGGGGTGGGCGATGAGAGCGAGGCTGCCGTCCTGCCGCATGCGGCAGCTCCTCCTGAGGCTGTAGTTGAGCTCTGACTCGGTGAAGCTCTGCGTCTGGGCGCGAGGCTTGATCGTCGCGAGCAGCTGCTCCACATCGCGGGCGGGCATCGCATCGCCCATGCGAGCTCCGCGTATGTCTCGCAGCTCGCGCGGACTCCACATCAGCCAGCAGAGGTAGATGAGCCCTCCTGCGAGTGAGACAAAGAGCAGGTAGGAGAACCATTTCCACGGATTGAACCACGCGCCGCGTGTCGTGACGCGGCGATCGTCCTCGTCATCATAGCGGGGGAGGATGATGGCCTCTGTTGTTTTCGCCTTTCTCTTTGGGTGGCTATCTGTCTGCTTCTTGTTGTTGCGTGTCTCGCGGCGCGACAAGATGCCACCGAGGCGATGCCACGGTGTGCTTGCTTTTTTCGTGTTGCTGGGTCGGTGGGAGAATAGCATGTCAAGTCACGTGGGCATTATAACTCAAAGAGAGGGATTTGCCAAAACTATTTTTTGTCGCATCACGGCAAAGTGCAGCATCATGATCGCGTGCATCATATCATGCCTCTCGCCAACAAGGCGCGCCCGCGCGGGACAACTTGTGACCAGCGCGGGCGTTTTTTGCTTTCAATTGATACTGTTATTGATGTGGGGTGGTTTAAAAAAATCCGCCTGCGTCTTCTCCCTGAGCTTCTTCGGCGCGATCGCTGAAGGGGTTCTGCGCAGGCCAGACGAGGCTGTCGCTGTCGTAAGGAGGGTCGACGCGCGACTCCTCGCTGAAGCCCGCTGCAGGGGTGGAATACTTCATCGCGCTGTAGGCTTCGTCAGCCGTGGGGCTTACGAGAACGGTGCGAAAGAGCTGGTAGATGGGCTTGCCATCCTCGGTCTTGAGCGCATCATCATCATTCATATCGTCGATCAGTAGGCAAAAGCCAAACTCCATACCGCCGATCTCCGAGATGAGTACCTCCATGTCATACCACTTGCCCTGCTCCACGGCGAAGGGCTGACCTGCCATGTAGGCGTTTTTGAAATTCCCCTCCATGTTAATATTCCATGCCTCGGTCGCTTTGTACTCCAGCGTTTCAACCCGATCGCGTCTATCCTGATTGTGGTAGGCGTGATGAGCCCCATCACTGAGGCTGTGTAGACCACAGTCCAGGACATTCTTGCCGTCAAAACGCACTCCCATCACAGAGTCGGCAATCCCGACGAAGCGGAAGCGCCCACTCGCAGGTGCCTGCACGCGCGCCTTGTAGACCGCTGCCCAGCGCCCCGACTTGAGCTTATGGCGTCCTGCGGGGTCGTAGGCATGCATCGCCTCACTCTCCAAGCAGTTGGGCATGTAGAAGGCGGTGGTGAAGAGGCGCGTCGGTAGACGCCTGTAGGCGGCGAACATGCCCGTCTTCCACCCATTATTATAGAATCGACTCAGAATCGTGAGCACGTCCTTGTCAAAGGCGATGTTGCCAGCTCCCGCATAGGGTGAGTCCTGACCATGCTGATTTCTCTTAAAATCCCAGAGTTGCCCGACAAAGGCGGAGGCCGCAGGCTTGCTCGCGCCCATACCTGGCTCACCCTCGCCGCCGCCGCTACCGCCGCCTATCCCATCACCGCCGAGACCGCCGCCGAGGCTTGATGCGCCCGCCACGGCAGGGAGGCTAAAGTCGGAGACGGAGACGGGAGATGTGATGGCTTCAATATTAATCGGAGAAATAGGAGGTGAGACCTCGAACTTGCTCGTCTCAATAGGGCGCTGCTCGGTCTTGGGAGGCTGCTCATCCTCCACCGTATTGTAGGCGATGAAGGAGGGCTGAGGGTTGTAAATGACAATTTTGTAATAGAGCAATATCCCAAAGGCGATGAGAATGCAGGCTAGTGAGGCGACACCTGCGAGGATGAGACGACGCTGTGTCTGTCGCTCAGAGCCTTGCCTCAGCTTGTCGGGGATTTTGATGCGGATAGGCATGGGAGGAGTATGGCTTCGTACGCTGACTCCTGTGCGACGTCTTGCAGAGGGAGATAGAGGTACGTGGGATATTGCTTATTCTATCTGAGATATTGCGAGGCGTCAAGCATCTTTCTTGCGAGTTTCTGGGCTTGAAACCCAGAGAGCTTTGGGGTAGAATCGCGCCGTATATGGACGCATGCGATATTCGATTTGGGCTCTGGGATGCTTTACAATGTTATAAACATGGTGCGCATGCGAACCATGAGGCCGCGCAGCGGGTGCTGGATTTCATCGAAGCCTACCCCGATTGCTTTGAGCGCGCACAGGCTCGCGGTCACATCACCGCCTCGGCTCTCCTGCTCCATCCTAGTGAGGAGTCCTGCCTGCTGACCCTGCACAAAAAACTCGGTCGCTGGTTGCAACCAGGAGGGCATGCCGATGGTGATGCCGATGCCCTGCGAGTCGCCGTGCGTGAGGCGGAGGAGGAGAGTGGCATCGTGGGCATTGAGGTGCTCGATGAGGCTATTTTTGATGTTGATGTGCATCTGATCCCAGCGCGTCCGCATCTAGGGGAGCCAGAGCATCATCATTTTGATATTCGCTACCTCCTACGTGCCCCGCACGATTGCATGGTGTGCTCAGATGAGTCCGAGCAGTTGGCGTGGATGAGCTGGGAGGAGATTGGGCAACGTCAAGAGCTCTTTGACGAGGCCTTTTTGAGATTGAGGAGACTCTATCTGGCGCGAGCGCATGCGGCGCTTTCTCCGGAGTGAGTCTGGGCATTCAGGCGACATCGCGCGCTGGTCGCTGAATGGAGAATGGAATAAGTGGCAAAGGCTGCTTTATTTGCAGAAATCGCTAAACTTTCTCCCCGGAGGAGGAGACTGACTTTCCAAGTGGGTGATGATCTCTGAGATCGTCATCCGTTGCCCTTGGGGACTCTCGACAAAATTGATGAAGTCGAAGAGCGCGAGGCGTATCACCGAGCTGCGGTCGATATTGTACCTCTCCATGATGTATTCGATGGCCTTATGCATATCGGCTGTGCATTTGAATGACACCGAACGTTTTCCGAAGAAATTTAACATGATACTTACTGATGCTGTTTTTTTCTATCCTTGCCGCCCTCCTCGTGGAAGACTATGATGAGAAGGATGTCGCTTGTAAGCATAGAGAATTCGTCATTCTGCGTCAAGTAAAACCATTCCAAAAATATGAAATAAACTCTTAAACGTCAGTGATATAAATCAGGGGAAAATACACATTGGGTCAGAGCCGAGCTTCATTTTTTTAATGAGGAGAGTAGAGTTATTATAACATATAGAATCACTTAAATAGGTGCGAAAATGTACAGCTGATTTGTAATCCGCATAGAAGAAAAAATATGAATAGATACTGGCATGTCCTGCAAAAAAATGAGTTTTTTTTGACAGCCCTCGTATCCCAGATGACCTATTTGGGAGAAATAGTGGGCGCACCCCGTGCAAACTGGCCTTAAAATACGGCACTCCGTCAGAAAACACGAAGAATGAATGTAACAAAATGGGCGAAACGCATCCCCCCTCATACTCTCCCAATATTAAATGAGAGTATGTGTTTTAAAGAGCTTTTTAGTGTGAGTGTGTTAAGAGGGGGAGTTTGCCAACAAGCAATTTCTCCTCGCGTTTATATCTCAGAGGATACTCTGAGCCATCAATCCGTAAAACTATAGCTTGAAAATCACCTCAAAATCACGCCTTCGCATAAAACCCCCCCCCCCCCTTCTCTACAAGATCAGACGCCAAAACGCTGATGGATCAGCACTTTAAAATGATCGCCCGCGCCAGGTTTCGCAATGAGGTGGCAGTCCGCTGGCGAGCTCTTGTCTGCCAGAGGGAGCAAGAAATCATGCTGATCGACCAGCAGCACCACATCTCCTCTGCTGCTGCATGCATGTGTGAGTAGGTCGGTGAAGTTCACATCACAGGTGATGTCACAGGCGCCCGCGAGTGCGGGCAGCTGCTCCACAGAGAGCAGCTGGTGCGCCTTGTAGCCGCGCATACTACCATGAGGACGGCGGTAATAGAGCGTCTCATTGACATCCCCATAGTCGATGGTGACCATGGTGCCCGCCTTCCAGAGAGGCTGCCAAGTATGATACCACTTG
>CAYJLP010000020.1:21661-22120 GCA_964371115.1 uncultured Akkermansia sp.
CTTGTGGTAGCTCTCATGCACCTCGACGACCTGCGTCTCCTGTGCCCAGCGCCCAAAGACGCAGGACGTAGGCAGCGGGCGTTTCCAGCCTTGGCGGGCATACTGCCCGTCTAGCACGGCAAGTCCGAGCTCCAGCCACTCCCCCTCTTGGAAGACGAATTGACGCGCGGGGAAGGCATCGGGCAGCTCATTGCTAAAGATAAAGGCGCGCCCCTTCGTCGCCTTGAGCGCGTGGGCGATATCGCTATGCGTGCGGACAAAGCCGCCTCCGAGCATCTTTTGGAGCTCACGCAGCTTGTCCGATCGCTCGACCATGTGGTAGGTCAGACGCAGCTTCTCTAGAAAGCCCAGCTCGCGCTTGATATCGAGCATCATATTGCCCGTCCCCCCACCTATCTCGATGATGGGCATGACACTGTGATGATCCGCACAGCACTTGCGCCATGCCTCGACGATGCC
>CAYJLP010000021.1:0-21809 GCA_964371115.1 uncultured Akkermansia sp.
ATTCTCATCCAAACTGCTAGCAAAATCCGAAGCTGCTAATTTTGCAAGATCCCCTTGGCTCTGGCCTCTTGACACGCGGGCACCGTTTTGCTAGTGTGTGGGGATGAAGCCTCATAAAAAATCTGCTCAGAAGCATGCTCAGAAGCGCGCTCCGAAGCTCATGCGAGATGTGCGTCTCACGCCCGATCTCCAGCAGGAGTATGAGGAGTATCTCGCTTGGCTGCGCGGCTTTGAGCGACACTATGCCGTGGGTGGCAAGAGTGCTCTAGACCTCGATCCCGCTCCCTCACAGGAGAAGCTCCAGCTCATGGAGCAGATACGCGAGGCCTTTGCCCATGTGCATTGCCTAGGTGAGGATGAGCTGCTCTATGGAGGGATGGCCTCTGATGATTACCGTCATCCCGATGTTTGCAAAAAACTCTCTCTGCTTGAGGAGCGTCATCGCTGGGAGCAGATCCCGATGGCGCGTCTCGCGGCCTGTGTCGATTGCCTGTCCTATTTGGGACCCGAAGCGACGCGCTTTTTGCTGCCTGCCTATATGATGCTGGAGCTCCAGCTGCGCGATCTCACAATCACGTCGGGGATTGAGACAAAGTTCTGCTATGCGAAGGGGAAGAATAGCTTGTATCACGATGCTTATACAGAGGAGAGCTGCCGACGACGGCTCGCACTGCTCAATGAGGCTCAGCGCGCGACGCTCACCGCCTTTTCCCATATCAAGAGGCGTCATGAGTGGAGATGCGATGACGCAAGCGAGGGCTGGTTTGATCCTGAGCTCACTCTGCTCCCATGGGAATGGGATGAGATCGAGTCGCGCACGCCACCGCTGTCGGCTTATGATTATCTAGAAGAGCTCTTCCTCGATGCGTTCTTGGAGGAAGGCAGGGGGGAATGCACTTGATTTCTGTCCAGATGGGCTTATAATAGCGGCGTTTTACCGCATGATTATGGCTCGTTTTATCCTTCCGCTACTCTGGACTATCACCCTTCTTACTATCTTCTTTGCGTCGCGCCCCGTGTTTGCGGTGGTGCTGTTCGCGGCCTTGCTGGTCAATTGGCGTCTCTTTGTGCCCATGAAGTTGGGGCGCGGGCTCTCCCGCGCGCTGTCGCTGCTGGTGATCGCCTATGCCTGTAGTTTCATCGCCTATCAGTCCTGCCGCTCCGTGGAGTGGCTGTGGGTGTACCCTCTGCCACAGATCGCGCCCTCGGTGATAGGCTTTCTTTCCTTTGCTATCTTGCTTGCCCTGTTGAAGGATCTCATCCTCTGTGTCTTGCGCAAGGGGAAATCGCGCGTGGCGCAGCGCGTCGCTGGTGTACTCGTGCTGCTGCTGAGTCTAGCCGCAGGGCTCTATAGCATCGAGGTGACGAAGCATCCGCGCGTGGACGAGCTCGTGCTGACGCTGCCCGAGGAGGCGCGCGGACTGGATGGTCTGCGCATCGTGCAGATCTCTGACCTGCATATCACCCAAGATAGCTCGCAGGAGTGGCTCGCCCGAGTCATCGAGCTCACGCAGGCGCAGAATCCCGATCTCATCGTCGTCACAGGCGACATCGTCGAGCTCGATCTGCCTGATCACGGCGGGGTGCTCAATCCCCTCAAGCAACTGCGCGCGCGCTACGGAGTCTACAGCATCCTGGGCAATCACGACTACTTCCGTGACGAGAGTCCGCGCCTCGTGGAGCTGCTGCGCGAGCTGGGCATGCCCGCGCTCATGAATGAGAATGTCGTCATCAAGCAGGGCGGATCCGCCCTCCTGCTCGCGGGGGTGACTGATCCCGCCTCGACGAATTTCCCCCCTGCGCTGCAGCCCTCACCCGAGCGCGCCATGGTGCAGGCTGAGGCGACGCAGTATAAAATTCTGCTCTCCCATCAGCCGAAGCTTGCAGAGCAGGCCGCCGCCGTCGGCTACGACCTCCAGCTCTCGGGACACACGCACGGCGGGCAGTTCTACCCCTGGTGCTTCGTCACGGAGACCTTGCTGACCTACAACAAGGGCCTCTACCGCGTGGGCGACATGCAGCTCTATGTCAATCAGGGTACAGGTGCCTGGATCCCCCTACGCTGGGGGACGCATCCCGAGATCACGCTCATCACGCTGCGCGCACCGCAGAAGTCAATTTAAACACCCGCAGCCGTTGCAAAGCGGAAGAAGCTCCGCGCATTTGCCGTCGTGGCCGCCGCGATCTCCTCGAGGCTCACGCCGCGCAGCTGCGCGATCTTCTCCGCCACAAAACGCGTACGCCCTGGAATATTCAGTTCACCTCGGTGCGGCTCAGGAGAGAGGAAGGGCGCATCCGTCTCCAGCATCAGGCGCTCCGTGGGGCACCATCGCGCGACCGCTTGGAGCTCATCGGTCTTCTTAAAGGTGACAATCCCCGTGATGGAGATCATCCCATCCAGCTCAGAGAAAATAGCCTCCGCCTGCGCCTGCGTCCCGATAAAGCAGTGGAACACCGGCTTCACCTTCGGGAAATTGCGCGCAATAGCCAGCGCATCCTCAAAGCACTGCGAGCCCTTCCTATCGCGCGTATGGATAGAGATATTGAGCCCCAGCTTCTCCGCGAGCGAGAAATGCTGCTCCAGCAGCTCATGCTGACGCGCGCGGTAGGCCTCCTCCGTCCAGCCCTCAGGAGCGGGCCAGTAGTAATCCAACCCCGCCTCACCGATCGCCACCTGAGGATGCGCGAGACAGAGACGCTCCAGCTCCACCATATCCTCATCACTCGTCGTCGTCGCATCCGTCGGATGCACCGCGAGACAGCTGCTGATGTAGTCGGGGTAGAGAGTCGCGAGATCAATACTCGCCTGCCAGTCCTTGCGATGCGTGCCCTGCGTGATGACATGACCCACACCCAGAGCGCGGGAATCAGCGATGAGCTGGGGGATATCGTGGTACTTCGGCGTGATAAGGTGGCAGTGCGTGTCAATGATCATGCGCCTGTTCTACGCGAAGTCCTTTCCCCTGTCAAGCCAATAGGGTGCGTGACCAAGTCCGTCAGCGAGTGCGAAATGATGTCTATTTCAACTAACAAATAGAGAATTTGATTGTCATCCTATGTAATGCATTATATCATAAATGAGTGGATTAAATGCTTTGTAGTAAATATTTCTGTCTGCTTAGGGTGTGAATTTATATGCCCAGCTGCGCACTAATAGCTTGAAATGTGAAGAAAGCTTGTTAGAATGAGCGAGTCGCTTTTTCTCTATAGCAGTTTTCCTTGCAGAGTGAGAAGAGGCGACGATATCCACTCCCCTAATCATACGAATCAACCATTCTGCATGAATATTAACAGTAAAAAAGCTATAGTCCTCGCACTAGCGGCTTCCTTGATATCAGTTCCTTCTCTCAGTGCCGCGGCAAACAGTCAAACAACGACTCCTGCTGTAGCCGAAGTGAGCAAAGCCTCCCGCATCAACCCCACCACCGTTGATGTCGTCTTTGAAAATAAACAGCGCCTGAGCATTGATTTCTACGGCAATGAGATCTTCCGTCTCTTCCAAGACAAAGATGGCGGCATCATCCGAGACCCACAGGCCACGCCCGAGGCACAGATCCTCGTCGACTCCCCCCGCCAGCCCGTGCAGCTCACGCTCAAGGAAAACGCCCACAAGGTCGAAATCACCACGTCCAAAATCCGCATCCAGCTCGACAAGAAAACAAGCCTCTTCAAGGTCTACAACCTCCAGACAGGCAAATGCGTCATCGAACTCGTCAAACCCATTGAGTTCAACAAAGGCAACGTCAAGCTCCACCTCAAGGAGCGTGCGAACGAATACTTCTACGGCGGCGGCGTGCAGAATGGCCGCTTCTCGCACAAGGGCAACATCATCGCCATTGAGAACCAGAACAGCTGGACAGACGGCGGTGTCGCCTCTCCCACCCCCTTCTACTGGTCGACCGAGGGCTACGGCATGATGTGGCATACCTTCAAAAAGGGATTCTACAACTTTGGCGCCGAGGATAGCGGCATCGTCGAGATCAGCCACACGGACAACTACCTCGACCTCTTCTTCATGGTCAGCGAGGGTGCTGTGCCCCTGCTCAATGACTTTTACCAATTGACAGGCAAGCCCGTCTTCTTCCCCAAATTCGGCTTCTACCAAGGCCACCTCAATGCCTACAACCGCGACTACTGGACAGAAGCCGACAAAGACGGCATCCTCTTTGAAGACGGCAAACGCTACAAAGAATCCGCCAACCCCGACACAGGCGTCCAAGAAACCCTCAATGGAGAAAAAGGTGTCTACCAATTCTCCGGCCGCGCCGCCATCGACCGCTACATCGCGCACGACATGCCGCTGGGCTGGTTCCTTCCCAACGACGGCTACGGTGCCGGCTACGGACAGACAGGCACGATTGATGGGAATATAGAAAATCTCAACCAATTCACCCTCTACGCCCAGTCCAAGGGCATCGAAGTCGGTCTCTGGACACAATCCGACCTCCATCCCAAGGAAGGCGTCGAAGCCCTCCTCCAGCGTGACATCGTGAAAGAAGTACGCGACGCAGGTGTGCGCGTCCTCAAGACCGACGTCGCTTGGGTCGGTCCCGGCTACTCCTTTGGCCTCAATGGCGTCGCCGATGCCGCGCAGATCATGACCTACTACGGCAACGACGCGCGCCCCTTCATCATCTCGCTCGACGGCTGGGCCGGCACGCAACGCTATGCTGGCATCTGGTCGGGCGACCAGAGCGGCGGCGAGTGGGAGTATATCCGCTTCCACATCCCCACCTACATTGGTGCCGGCCTCTCGGGGCAGCCCAATATCTCGTCTGATATGGACGGTATTTTTGGCGGGAAGAACCTCATTGTCAACACACGTGACTTCCAGTGGAAGAGCTTCACCACGCAGCTGCTCAACATGGATGGCTGGGGTGCGAATGAGAAATACCCCCACGCGCTCGGCGAGCCTGCCACCTCCATCAACCGCAACTACCTCAAGCTGCGCTCCGCGCTCATGCCCTACATCTATAGCGTCGCCCGCGAATCTGTCGATGGACTGCCCATCCTGCGCGCCATGTTCCTCGAAGACCCCAACGCCTACACACTGGGCAAGGGCACACAGTACCAGTTCATGCTCGGCGGCAACTTCCTCATCGCCCCCATCTATCAGGCTACACAGTCCGATGCTGAGGGCAACGACATCCGCGACGGCATCTACCTGCCCGAGGGCAGCTGGGTCGACTACTTCAGCGGCCAGATCTACCAAGGTGGCGTGATCATCAACAACATCGACGCCCCGCTCTGGAAGCTCCCCGTCTTTGTCAAGCAGGGTGCTATCATCCCCATGAGCAATGTGAACAACAACGTCACTGAGATCGACAAGAGCCTGCGCAAGTACGAGATCTACCCCATGGGCAAGAGCTCCTTCACCGAATACGACGACGACGGACTCACCATGCAGTACCAGCAAGGTGCCTCCGCAAGCACACTCATCGAGTCCGATGCCAGCGAGCAGGGACGCGTCACCATCAGCATCCAGCCCACGAAGGGCAGCTTTGAGGGATTCGTCCCCACGAAGCGCACCGAACTCGTGGTCAACGCGACCCAAGCCCCCCGATCTGTCAGTGCCATCGTCGGTGAGAGTGCCATCAGCCTCACGCCCGTCAGCAGCCTCGATGAGTTCAACAGCAAGAGCAATGTCTACTACTACGACCCCGCTCCCTCGATGAACAAGTACGCGACTGCTGGCAGCGAATTCGCAAAAAAAGTCATCACGAAGAACCCCCAGATCCTCGTGAAGCTCGACCCCGTCAACGTCCAGCTCATCCCCGTTAGCATCACCATCGACGGCTTCCGCTTCGCCCCCGAGGAAAAGCTGCGCGTCAGCACAGGTCAGATCACAGCTCCTGCACAGGCACAGGTCACAGACGAGAATACGCAGCCCTTCCAGCTCACCCCCAGCTGGGACAAGGTGGCGCATGCCGACTACTACGAGATCAAGTTCGACGGACAGATCTACTCCACCATCCGCAACCAGCAGCTCGCCTTCACCGACCTCACACCCGACACCGCCTACAGCTTCCAGCTGCGCGCGGTCAACAAAGACATGGTCAGCGACTGGGTCGACATCAAGGCAAAGACGAAGAGCAATCCTCTGCAATGGGCGATCAGCGGCATCACCGCCACCTGCAGTGTCGCCTGCCAAGGCTCGCAAGAGATTGCGAAGCTCGTCGACTTTGACGAGAAGACCGCATGGCACACCGACTGGCAGACCAAGGTGGACAAGTTCGACATCCTCGTCGACCTCAACTCCGTCAATCAGCTCGACAAGCTCCAGTACATCCCCCACAGCACCTCGCGCAACGGCGTGATCGAAGAGGGGACGATCAGCTACAGCGATGACAAGAAGACATGGAGCGAGCCTGTCGCCTTCCAATGGAAGAAAGACGGCACCCCCCAGATCGTCACCTTTGACGGCAAGCCCACTGTCCGCTACATCAAGATAGCCGTCAGCAAGGCCACAGGTCAATTTGGCTCGGGTCAGGAGCTCTACGTCTTCAAGGTACCTGGCAGCGCGAGCTACATCCCCGGTGACATCAACAGCGATGGCAAGATCGACAACAACGACATGACCTCGTATGGCAACTACACCGGCCTGCGTGGCGTGGACAGCGACTTCGAATACGTCAGCGTCGGCGATGGCAACAAGAACAAGCTGATTGATGCCTACGACATCTCGCAGGTCGCGGTGAAGCTCGGCGAGCCTGTCCCGGCAAAGGAAGCCCAACTCGGCGGCAGCCTCAGCATGACAGCGGACAAGGAAAGCTACAAGGCGGGCGAGACCATCACACTCACCGTCAAGGGCACGGATCTCAAGGATGTCAACGCGCTGAGCCTAGCTCTGCCCTACGACCCTGCCGTCTACGAATATGTCTCCATCAAGCCCGAAGGCATGAAGCAGATGCAGAACATGACCAAGGACAGGCTGCACACGAATGGTGTGAAGGCTCTCTACCCCACCTTTGTCAACATCGGTGAGCAAGAGAAGCTCGTAGGCAGCGAAACGCTGCTTGTCATCACCTTCAAGGCGAAGAAGGACACGAAGATGGAGCTCAAGATGCAGGACGCTATCCTCGTCGATCCCAAGCTCGAATCCAAAGAACTCTAGGATTTTCTAATCTAACTCGCAGACCGCGAGGGTAAAAAAATCCACATACGCCTTGCCGCTCCCTGAGAGCAGCAAGGCGTATTTCTGTTCTCAATGTGCCTGCTCGCAAAAAATATCTTGCAAAAGCAAGCTCTCATGCTATTCTCATTTAAAGTTTAATTCGTTTCTTCCCCACTATGACTATGCCCTCCCTCTTCCCTTCTTCTGCCATCGCCGCACTGGTACTCAGTGCGAGCTACCTTACTCCCAGCCTCATCGCCCAAGAGGGCGCGCCCTTCGTCTTTCGCGCACGCGAAGGCGGCTACGCGAGCTACCGCATCCCTGCCATCGTCCGCACGGAGGGCAATACGCTGCTTGCCTTCTGCGAAGCTCGTGTCGCGAGTGCTGCAGACCATGGCGACATCGACATCGTGCTGCGTCGCTCCCACGATGGAGGGGAGAGCTGGGGCGAGAGCATCCTCGTCAGCGATGATGGGAAGCACACTTGCGGTAATCCTGCCCCCGTCGTCCTGAGCACAGGGCGCATTCTGCTCATCTCCTGCGGCAGCACGGGCAGCGAGCGGCAGAACATGCACGAGGGCGTCCCTCGCGAGGCCTACGTCCAGCACTCTGACGATGAGGGGCTCACATGGAGTCCTCGCCGTCGCATTACGCAGCAGGCAAAGCAGGCTGACTGGGGCTGGTTCGCCACGGGTCCCTGCAACGCCATCGTCATCTGTCACGGACGCTACAAGGGACGCATCATTGTCCCGAGCAATCACAGCGTCAAGCAGGGGGAGAAGGTCGTGTATCAGGGATCCTGTTTCTACTCTGACGACGAAGGTCTCAGCTGGAAGCGCGGGCAAATCACACAAAAAAGTCTTGCCGCCAATGAAAGCGCGATCGCCGAGGTCGCGCCTGATCTCCTGCTCCAGAGCTTCCGCGCGCAGAGTGGGCGTGGCATCCGACTCCAGCGCTACTCACGCGACGGTGGTGTGACATGGAGCCCTGAGGAGGAGCAGCCAGCACTGCCCCACGTCGTCTGCCAAGGTTCTCTGATCGCTGATGCCACGCGTGCGCGTACCCTCTACTTCTCAGGACCTGGAGTCGACAAGAAGCGGCAGAATCTCACCATTTTCCAAAGCATCAATGGCGGTGCGACCTGGCCTCGCTCCTACTGCCTGCGCATGGGCTCGCATGCCTACTCGAATCTTGTCGAGCTCGACCGCGCGACACTAGGTGTGCTCTACGAGTCGGGCAGCCGTGTGAGCGAGGACTACTCACGAGGCGGCATTGTCTTTGAGACCGTGAGCAAGGAGCGACTCAAGCCCAAGGATAGTAGAGAATAATGTTATATCTGTTATGATGAATAATGTTGCCAAATGGATTATTTATCATACAATAAATCAAATGAATCTTTTTATTCTTCTAGTCCTGATTTTGCTGTCTCTAGCGGCTCTCATCTTTCTGCCCTTTATCGCGGTGGATCTATGGTACAAGTTCGACGGCAAAAGGAAAGCCCGTGATTATGGGAAATTAACGAACCTTGATGAATGGAAATCACTGGTCGAAGAGACAAGCCAAGAATGGATTCGTCGTGCACCAGTGGTTCCCTTCAATCCCCAAAGCAGGCTACGCCTATGGGACGCGCTGTTCCATTCCAAACGCACAGCGGCGCATATCAAGCTCTGGCAACATGCGGGCTTGGTGCTGGGCTTGATCGAAACCAAAAATCCCCGCAATAACGAGCTAATCGTCGAGCACATCTCCGAGCACATCAATCTTAGTACGGGAAAATGGCGCAAAGAACCCGAGTACGTCGAGCTTGCACTACTAGCCTACGCCTTCCTACGTCAGAATGTCGTTGATGTCGTCACCATGCGCCCTGCGATGGAGCAGATCTATGATCTCATCATAAAGGAAAAGGGCGAGTATGAGACCGTCCCCTATCGCGCGTGGTATGCTGATTTCCGCTTTGTCGACACGCTGGGTTTCATCTGTCCATTCTTATACTGCTACGGCGCCCTATTTCAGAACAAAGACGCTATTTCGCTAGCCGAGCGTCAGCTCAAGGAGTACGACCAAGCTTTGATTCACCGAGCCTTTCCCGCGCATGCCTATGATGTCAAGCGCCAGCTTCCCATGGGCATCTACGACTGGGGACGCGGGCTGGGATGGTACTGCTTGGCGCTGACCGAATGTCATCACGTCATCCGAGAATACAATCTGGAGGACTCGCTCCAGCTCGACGAGCGCATGCTACATGTCGCTGAGCGTTGCCTTGAGTTCCAAACGCCAAGAGGAGGCTTTCGCGCGATGTATTTCAATTCTATCACGCCAGAAGATTGCTCCGCCACGGTTCTCTGTGGGCTGTTGTTCGAGCGCTGTTACCACATCAGCCATGATGAGCAATACCGTCAGGCTGCACGCCGAGCTATAGATCACCTCATGTACTTCACCATACGCGGGGGCAAAATCGACAGATGCCAAGGCGACACCATCAACATAGGTCAATACGCATGGCTCTATGGCTACATGCCCTTCGCGCAGGGGCTCGCGTTGAAGCTCGCGTGTAAGCTTCTTTAGCCTTTTTTGCTGATGAAGGGGATCCATCTCAACAGCCTCTTTTCTTCTAGTATCTCCATGAGCATCGCCCAGCTGCGATCATAGCGATGCTGCATGATCGCGAGAAATAAAATCGTCGACCCACCTCCGCCCAGCAAGAGAATACCGACATGAGGGTCGAATAGGAGATTGAGCAGGAACGCAGGGATATTGATCAAGATCGCTATGAGCAAATAGGGAAGCGCGTCACTGATCGTATCACGACGCGAGATCCAGCCCAGACGTGAGATTGCCGTGCATCTGTTATAGAAAAAGACCATACAAGAGAGCACAGCCGCAACGCACACGGCCGCGACACTGTGGAATGCGGATAGCGCAAGCAGGATCAAGCTGATTGATCGAGAGACAAACTCCAGCCTCAGCGTGACATCCACTCGCCCCTTCACAACGATGAGCGTCGACATCAAGTTCGAGACAGGATTGAGCATCAGCCCGATGACGAGGATCTGTGCATAGATGGCACAGGTGAGCCATTGCGTACCATAGAGCGTGTAGATGAGCGACGGGCTATTAGCCACCAGCGTGAGCATCATCCAAGAAACGATCAGAATAGTTAACCGAAAATACTTTCGATATGTTTCGATGAGTCGCGGCTCATCATGCGCAATGGACGATAGGATGGGGAAAGAGACGCTGCCTACCACACCTTGTATCATCGAAATCGGCATCTCGCCTAGCTTGAGAGCTCGATGGAAATAGGCCAACTGAGCGGGCGAATAGAACAGACCGATGAGGAGATTGCGCGACTCGGCGTAGAACTTTACAATGCTATTGGTCGCTAGAATTTTGGAGCCAAAGCTAAAAAACTCCTTGAAACTCTCGAGGCTAAATATCAATCGAGGTTTCCATGCAGAAGCACACCACACGAGGACAAGCGAGATAAAGCCCGAAATCACACCATGAAGGACGAGAGACCAATAGCTCCAGTCAGAATACGCCGCCCAGATGGTCAAGGGCATGGGGAAGAGGCAGCTCGCCATAGAGATCTGTGCAGGTGTTTTGAAGTTTCTCTCAGCGGCAAAAAGAGTCCAATGAATCGAGCCCGTCGAGTTAAAAAGCAGCATGAGTGCTGACACACGCGTGATAGGCGTCAAGGCGGGGCAATCAAAGAGCAGGGCGAGCCAAGGGGCTGCCAAACACAACAGCGCGCACAGAAACAACGATATCACTATATTAAACCAGAAGACAGTATTGATATCGGCTTCACTCCGATCCTGTTTGCGAATCAAGGCTGTGCCAAATCCACAGTCCTTGAGCAGCTCGGCAAAGGCAAAGAAAATACTCGTGAGCCCGAGAATGCCTAGCTCGTCTGGAGACATGAGGCGCGCCAAGATGATCCCAAAAACAAAGGTCGCAGGCTGCAAACTGAGTTTAGAGATAAACTGCCACTTCGCCCCCGCGAGCGACTCGTTTCTAATCGTACTCATATTCAATGCATCATCATCATGTCGTTCTCTCGTACCTATGATCCTAAGGCAGGTGTACAAGTGATTCCAATCTCAAGAATCTACTTTATTTAGAAGTGTATAAAATATATTATATGAAAATAATTTTGTATTTCAAGCGGGAATATCTCCTATCTTTGACATGACTCGCCATGGCAAGTAGATGCTCCATCCATCGCCTCCGTATCTCTACTCTTGTTGTTTTTCTCCGCGCGGAAAATGATCTTTAGCCTTGCTATCAGGTGCGAAACCCGCTAAACTGGGCGCGCGGAGTCGCCGAGGCTCTGAGTATTTTTCATATAACCAACACAATATATTATGGCAAAAATGACCGTACGCGACCTCGATGTCGCTGGCAAGGAAGTCCTCATGCGCGTGGACTTTAACGTCCCCATGAAAGATGGCGTCATCACCAACGACGCACGTATCGCCGCCGCTCTGCCCACCATCAAGCATCTGCTGGGTGAGGGTGCAAAGCTCGTCCTCTGCTCCCACCTCGGTCGCCCCGAAGGTACTGGCTACGAAGCCGCCTTCTCGCTCAAGGCCGCCAGCGAGCGTCTCGCCGAGCTGCTCGGTCAGCCCGTCGCCTTCGTCCCCGAGACCATCGGTGCCGCCGCGACTGCTGCTCGCGCGGCTCTCAACAACGGCGACGTCCTACTCCTCGACAATGTCCGCTTTGACAAGAAGGAAAAGAAGAATGACGCCGAGTTCGCCAAGGCTCTCCTCAGTGATGCTACCCTCTACGTGAACGACGCCTTCGGCTCCGCTCACCGTGCCCACGCCTCGACTGAAGGCGTGACCCATTTCGCTGAGAAGTCCGCTATGGGCTTCCTCATCGAGCACGAGCTCGAGTACCTCGAAGGCAAGCTCGAGACTCCTGCTCAGCCCTTCGTCGTCATCATGGGCGGTGCGAAGGTCTCGGACAAGATCCAGGTCCTCTCCAAGCTCATGGAGAAGAGCAAGTGCTTCCTCATCGGCGGTGCGATGGCCAACACCTTCCTCGCCGCTCAGGGCTACGATGTGGGTGCATCCAAGATCGAAGGCGACAAGCTCGACCTCGCTCGCGAAATCCTCGAAACAGCCAAGGCACAGGGCGTTGACTTCGTCCTCCCCTGCGACGCACGCTACGCCTTCAAGTTCGAAGAAGGTGCTCCTACAGAAGACACCGCACGCTTTAGCGAAGGCGGCTCCGTCCCCGAAGGCGGTATGGCTATCGACATCGGTGCGAAGGCAGCAGAAGAATTCTGCAACATCATCAAGAATGCTAAGACCGTCCTCTGGAATGGTCCTATGGGTGTCTTTGAGCTCGACTCCTTCGCCGAAGGCACGAAGGCTGTCGCCGAATGCCTTGCAGCGAGTGATGTGACCTCCATCGTCGGTGGTGGTGACTCCGTCACGGCGGCCAAGAAGTTCAAGGTCGCAGACAAGCTCTCCTTCTGCTCCACGGGTGGTGGTGCTTCTCTGGAGCTGCTTGAGGGCAAGATCCTCCCAGGTATTGGCTCTCTGAGCGATAAATAAGCCTCGCGCGGCAGGCGCGATTATTTTCAGACCCACTCGAGACATCCTCGAGTGGGTCTTTATTTTTTCACGTGTTCCACAGCAGAGAGTGAGGGTATTTTAGAAATCTTAAGTATGCTTTGCGATTACCTATTGTTTTGGAGAGGATATTTTTGAACAAATGCGCATAACTTGTTAGAATAAAATAGAGAGAGATTTAGTCTGAAAAATTCGTATATCTAATGAAATTATCCCTATGGTAGAGATCGGATAAATATCTTGGTATAAAACAGAGTTTAGGGCGATTAGGTAAGGCAAACAGTGTTGATATAATTGTTATTTCGTACTACAACTTGGGTATTCTGGTAACAGTTATTTTTTTTAGAATTCTGTTAGTTGATGATTCTGAAGAATTATACATCGCAGAATTTTCAATGTTACGAAAAGATAGAAGTTAGGTTTGATAATTGCTAGGCTATGTGGCATTATTTCCACAGATCAACCATTTAGACGATCTGAAACAATTATTAACTACATCTACAAGAAAGGAACTAATATGACCCAGCGCAACATCACCCGCTACACCTATGAAACAACATCCTTCCAAGGTTGGAGACTGAGTATCTGTCGCCGATGGAATCAGTTTACCAAGTATTTCTCCGACCGTCAGTATGGCAGCGAGGAAGAAGCCTTCCAAGCAGCACTCCAGATGCGAGACCAGATCTACGCCGAGCTGCAAAAGCATCCCGATGATCCACGCGGCGTTTTTGAGCAATTCAAGCATGGCTTGACCGAAGAAGCACCGCAGGTCGGGCAGAGCCACTGAGATCGAAGCTCTCAAAACAAAATATGAAAGCAGCGCGCGTTGTAGGGGCAACGTGCGCTGTCTCTGTCAGGGGATAGAATGATAAAACTAGAACAGAAAGAAGAAGCTGATATGCCTCGCATACTGCATCAGGGCAAACCACAGCAGCATGGAGAAGCTCACAAGGATGCAGGGGAAGAGGATGGGGCGTCGACGCAGAGGGAGGTAGTCCGCGAGCTTGGCGGGGATGAAGCTTGCCGTGAGCAGCGCGAGGATCACGCTGAATCGGCGCTGCCTGTTGACGATGATCGTGCCGATGATGCGCAGCACGAGCAGTCCACCCATCACAGCGAGCATCAGCAGCGCGTAGTTCACAGGCTGCAGCTGCGTGCTTATAGCTCTGAATAGATTGAGCAGGACGTAGATCTGGAGGCTGTAGAGCATGATGGGACTGAGCATAGCGATGATGTGGCAGATGATGCAGCTCACCTTGCTCGTGCAGCTCTCGCCCTCGCCGTCGCGGCTATCTAGCGTGAGGTCGTAGTTTTTCAGCGTGAAACAGCCCTTGATCAGCCACACTGCCAGCGGCAGCAAGAAGACGCCATAAAGAATGGAGTCGATGTCGAGCTCTGCGAGCTCGCTGAGGTAGAGGCTGGCGTAGTAGAGCGTAGGGAGTAGCAGCGCGAGAGCCGAGCTCGAGAGCAGACGGCGCGCTGCCGTACTCTGCGCGCCTAGCTGGATGATACCCGAGAAGGCTGTGATGCTCAGGATGACGAGAGCTCCCGTGAGCAGAGGTGCGACCGTGAGGTCAAAGGCGAGTATCTGCCCCTCATAGAGGCCGCGCGCCTGCGCCTGTAGCATCCCGTAGCTCGCCAGCCCGAGCAGCAGCCCCGCCAGAGAGCTGTACATGATGCCGGTGAAGCGCAGCAGCAGCCCCGCGAGCAGGGGAAAGCCGGTGACAGAAGCCCAGAACATGACAGGCTCTGTCCACATTCTTAGAAAACTAGCGGCACCCAGCGGCAGGATACTCGGGTCGGGGGGGAAGGGGGAGATAAGCCCGCTGCCGAGGCTCACAGGCATGATGGCGAGCAGAACCACGAGGCTCATCAGGGCGATGAGGTAGAGGAAGAGAGCTCGATTCTTCTTGGGGACGACGGGGGTGAGGTCACGAGAGGTGGAGGACATAGTTGTGATATGGTGAATAAAATCGTTGTGAAGGAGCATAGAGGATAACAGGCATGATTACCAGCATAAAGTGCGCTCGCGTATTTGCTTTTTGCTTGACCTACGTATTTTTTGCGCCTCTAACAGAAGTATGTGCTCGCCATGGCGTGTGCGACTTGGTATAGTGCAGGGCAGAAGAAGTTATGAAACGTCAATTTGTACGAGATCTACTACGCCGTAGCTCCGAGTGTGAGGAGCTGATGCTGGAGGGCTGGGTGCGCACGCGCCGTGATTCGAAGTCCTTTGCCTTTTTGGAAATCAACGACGGCTCCTGCCTCGCCTCTCTCCAGGTCATCGCCGACGCAGGCATCCCCGGCTACGAGCAGATCAAGGAGATGAGCACGGGTGCCTCTGTGCGCGTGCTCGGTCGCCTCGTCGCCAGCCCCGGCAAGCAGGCATGGGAGATGCAGGCGAGCTCCCTTGAGTTGCTCGGCGGCGTGACGGATAGCTACCCGCTCCAGAAGAAAGGTCACAGCCCCGAGTTCCTCCGCTCCATCCTGCACCTGCGCCCCCGTACGAATCTCTTTAGCGCCGTCTTCCGCGTGCGCTCGCGCATGGCGGCCGCCGTGCACCGATTCTTCACCGAGCGCGGCTTTGTCTGGGTGCATACCCCCATCATCACCGCCTCGGACTGTGAGGGCGCGGGAGAGATGTTTCACGTCACCACGCTCGATCCCACGCAGGGGGGCAAGCAGTCCTATGAGAAGGATTTCTTTGGCAAGCCCACATCGTTGACCGTCTCAGGTCAGCTAGAGGGCGAGTGCTTCGCCTGCGCGCTGGGCAATATCTACACCTTCGGCCCCACGTTCCGCGCGGAGAATAGCAACACCACGCGCCATGCCGCTGAGTTCTGGATGATTGAGCCCGAGATGGCCTTCTGCGATCTGGAGGGCGATATGGACGTGGCGGAATCCTTCGTCAAGTACCTCGTCGATGCCATGCTTGCGGATGAGGATGGCGATCTGGATTTCTTCAACAAATTTGTCGACAAGGGACTGCGCGCACGACTGGAGCATGTGAGCCAGTCGCCCTTCATCCGCTGCTCCTACACCGAGGCTATTGAGATCATGCAGGCATCGGGGCAGAGCTTTGAATACGCCCCCGTCTGGGGCATGGATCTGCAGACCGAGCATGAGCGCTACCTCACGGAGCAGCATTTCAAGTGCCCCGTTATTGTCTATAACTATCCCAAGACCATCAAGCCCTTCTACATGCGCCGCAACGACGATGACAAGACCGTCACCGCTATGGACGTCCTCGTCCCCGGTGTCGGTGAGCTCATCGGTGGCAGCCAGCGCGAAGAGCGTCTGGACGTGCTGGAGGCGAACATGGCTGAATCGGGCATGGATCTCGACGCCTATGCGTGGTATTCCGACCTGCGTCGCTACGGCTCGGTGCCGCATGCGGGCTTTGGTCTCGGCTTTGAGCGACTGCTCATGTTTGTGACAGGTGTGCAGAATATTCGCGACGTCGTGCCCTTCCCCCGTACGCCCAAGAACTGCGCTCCATGATTTTTTTGCTTGCTATACATGCCCTATCATGATAGTACTAGAACCCGACGTAACGCCAATCTCTTTTAAACTATGAACATCCAAGCACAATTTACGCCCGTACTCGACCCCAACTTCGTGGCACCCGTCCTCTGGACAAAGGCCTACGCTGAAAAGGTAGCCGCAACGGAAGGCTCCATGCCCATCGCTATCGCGCTGACGCGCCTCGACGGCACCTGCTTCCGCTGGTCCTCCCAGATCCTGCCTCACGAAGGCGACAACATCGCACTCAACAACCTCTACATTGAGCGCATCGTCAAGTTCCTCCTCTGGATGAAGGGTGGCTGCACCATCCACGTCTTTGGCTGCGACGCGATCGCCGACATGCTCGCTGAGACCTATAGTGCTGACGGTGCTCGCTCCTTTGACTGGGATTTCATCGGCAAGCGCATCTACGATCAGGCAATCGAGGTCGTGAAGGTCTCCTGCCCCTGCTCCATGCCTGCTGAGTCCTCCTCCTCCATGCCCCTCGGACGCAACCTCGACGGCTACCGCATCGGCTTTGACCTCGGTGGCTCCGACCGCAAGTGCGCCGCCGTGGTGAATGGTGAAGTCGTCTTCTCCGAAGAAGTCGTCTGGGACCCCTACCACCAGAAAGACCCCAACTATCAGGTCGACGGTGTGCAGGACTCCCTTGAGCGCGCAGCAAAGCACATGCCTCAGGTCGACGCCATCGGTGGCTCGGCAGCGGGTGTCTATGTGAACAGCGAGCCCCGTGTCGGCTCCCTCTTCCGTGGTATCGCTGTAGAAGATTTTGAAACTGTCATCCGCCCCATGTTCCGCAACCTGCAAGCGCGCTGGTCGCAAACCATGGGCAAGAACGTCCCCTTCGAAGTCGTCAATGACGGTGAAGTCACCGCTCTCGCTGGTGCTATGGGCATGGAAGACGACGCCGTCCTCGGCATCGCCATGGGTACATCCCTCGCATCTGGCTACGTTGATCCCGATGGTCACATCATGCCTTGGCTCAATGAGCTAGCCTTTGTCCCCGTTGACTTCCAAGAAGAGGGCGGTGTTGACGAATGGTCGGGTGACAAGGGCTGCGGAGCTCTCTACTTCTCCCAGCAGGCAGTAGCACGCCTCGCTCCTCGTGCAGGCTTCGAGTTCGGCGACATGCCCTTCCCCGAGCAGCTCAAGAAGGTGCAGGCCGCGATGCTCGAAGGCGACGAGCGCGCTCGCAAGATCTATGACACCATCGGTGTTCAGTTCGGCTACACGGTTGCCTACTTCTCCAGCTTCTACAACGTGCGCAACCTCCTCTTCCTTGGCCGCGTCGCCACAGGTGAGGGTGGTCAGATCATCATCGACCGCGCCAACGAAGTCCTCGCCGCTGAGTTCCCCGAGCTCAAGATCACCCTTTGCGTCCCCGACGAAAAGACCAAGCGCCACGGGCAAGCCGTCGCGGCAGCTTCTCTGCCCAAGATCGGCTAAACGAGCGATCTAACAGTCATTTCCCTCAGAGGGAGCTTTCCAACTAGGAAAGCTCCCTTTGTAGTGTTGAGGGGACTTTTCTCGTTATCTAAATAAGCAAATCAGAAAACTTGCGGCACGAGGCCTCTTTGGAGTATGTTGCAGTGATGCTCCTCATCCTGCTTTGCTGGAGCGTTTGAGAGATATCTTTCACTTCTGTTGTCTCAAATTGGTGTACAATTTGTCTCCCTAGCTTTCGACTCCGAGGACGCTCTGAGCCGTCAGGTCGTACAAATCCACTTTGGAAGTCATCTCGAAATCCTGCCTCATTATAGAATAGAAGTCCTTTAAGGAATTGACTTTATTTAATGTTTATAGGGCGATATATATGATATAAGATGATAAAAAAACTTGTCTTTTCCCCTCAATCAACTATAATCGGCTCACGTGCCTCTAAATTAGACGGAACAATCATCATCAAAAAAAATTACTTATGCAAAGGAATGTTGTTATCATTGGCGGAGGACCTGCAGGATTGACTGCAGCCTATGAACTTGCCGCAGCAAGTAAAGATTATCACATCACGATACTTGAGCGAGAGAATCAGCTTGGGGGGATTTCGCGAACGCTGCACTTTGAGGGTAACAGAATTGACATCGGAGGACATCGCTTTTTCTCGAAATCGACGCGTGTCATGGATTGGTGGAAGTCAATGATTCCCTTACAAGGGGCACCTTCCTCAGATGATGTTAAACTCCAGCGTGAAGTGCCCTTAGCTGAAGAGGGACCTGACCCAGAGAAGCAAGACCGCGTGATGCTGATTCGTGAGCGTCTCTCGCGTATTCTTTTTTTGAGAAAGTTTTTTGACTATCCTGTCACATTGAGCTCTGAGACTATTCTCAATCTCGGACCCTGTCGTGTTTTTAAGATGTGTCTTGGCTACGCGAAGACACTGGTCCATAAAAGAGAGGAGAAGACCATGGAAGACTTCTTCATCAACCGCTTTGGAGAGGAGCTTTACAAGACATTCTTTCGCGATTATACAGAAAAAGTATGGGGCGTACCCTGTAACCAAATCGGAGCTGATTGGGGAGCTCAGCGTGTGAAAGGGCTATCTATTGCGAAGGTGCTCGGACATGCTTTGGGCAAGCTGGCTTTTTGGAAAAAGCATGACAAGCAAGGTGGTGAGACATCTCTGATCGAGGAGTTCTGGTATCCTAAGTTCGGGCCAGGTCAGCTCTGGGAGACTGTAGGAGATGAGGCTACTAAAATGGGTGTTACGATTCACCTAGAGCAAGATGTTACATCCATTCAGCTTCGTGATCAGCAGGCCGCAAGTGTGACCGTTCGCGACCTCAAGACAGGAGAGCAGCGCACGCTAGAAGCGGACTATCTCATCTCAACAACCAGTGTTAAAGAACTCATTGCTAAAATAGAAGGTGAAGTGCCTGCGCCTGTGAAGGACGTCGCGCAGAATCTCGTCTATAGGGATTTCATGACTGTGGGACTTTTGCTAGATAAGCTCAAGCTTAAGAGCAAGGTGATGAATACGAGTGTAGGCAAAGAAGGCATTGTACCTGACAATTGGATTTACATCCAAGAGCCTGATGTGAAGGTCGGTCGCTTGCAGATCTTTAACAACTGGAGCCCTTATCTTGTGTCAGATCCTGATAAGGCGTGGATTGGCATGGAGTATTTCGTCAATGAAGGCGATGATCTGTGGAGCATGGAGGATAGCGACTTCTGCCAGTTTGCTCAAACTGAGCTTGTGAAGCTTGGCATCATCGATGCTGACGATGTTATCAAGTCCAAAGTGTATCGCATCCCGAAGGCGTATCCCGCATATTTTGGCAGCTACAGTGAATTTGACATCATTCGTCAGTGGACGGATGCCATTCCGAATCTTTTCCTCATAGGACGCAATGGTATGCACCGCTACAACAATATGGATCACTCAATGCTCTCAGCGATGAGTGCGGTAGAATGCATCCTGAATGGTGTTACTGAAAAGACCATGCTCTGGACGATTAATGCAGAGAAAGAATACCATGAGTCAAAGTAAATTCTCGAAAATTTATCCTCTCCTCTTATGGGGAGGATTTCTTTTGTGGGTGATTTTATACTTCTATAGAAACTACCCCTTTGTCACAAGCAATGATTTTTCCAGCTATATTGGCAGCTGGGGTAATTTGGATGATTGGCGTTCGCCCTTCATGAATTTCAAAATTGGGATACTCCATACCATTTTTGAACTTTATCTAAATAAGTTTATATCGTTAAGTAATTTTATTGGCGTTTCTTATTCATTAATCTTTGTCGCTAGCTGCGCATTAATTCTCCATACCTTGAGATCTTCGTGGAGCGCAGTGCTTGCATTCTTTATCTTTCTATTCATGTCAGATTACTTTCATGAAGGGATGCGAGCCGTGAGAGCCGACTACGTCTTCTTTGCACAGATTTCGTTGATTTTTGCTATTGTTTTCTATTCGTTAGTGAATAAGATCCGGAGTAAACTATTAGTCGCGTTTCTTTTACTCTTGTTACTCGATACGATTACATGGCGGCAACAAGGGGTGCTACTTATCCCTTTCCTTGTATTTTATATTCTCAGAATCTATCCAACGCGCCAAATCATAGCTGCCAAGCTGCGCGTGCTGTGGACGTTCATAATTACTGCAGCCCTCGTGGGGGGAGATTATATTTTGAAATATGAGATCTTGCAGGCACGTAAATTGCATCCTCAATCAGTTATGATGCTCTCAGATGTCAGAAACGCGTCTGTCCTATCGGGGAGTTCTCTCGGTATGGAGAGTATTAACATGCTACCCAAGCTGGATGGAAGAATTGGAGATGTTCCGAATGTCATCGCGCAGTCCTTCTATTTTGTACCAGCTAAGACATGCAATGAGGTATCTTCTTTATCAATCGAGCATCCTCTTGTCTATCAGCAAATTAAGAAAGCGTGGTTACGAGCGATAACAGAGCAACCAAAAGCATTTGCTACAGGTCGAGTCATTAGTTGTCTCCAGTTTCTCTTTTGGGGGCGAGTGCCAGATTCTGTTGATCATTTTCTCAAGAGGAGTTATCCGCATATGATTACTGATTATGTTGACTTCTCTTCAAACAAACATGGTTTGATCGAGGTTTCACTTTTGCCACAATCTTCATCTTGGCGTATCTTTGGTCTGCCAGTTAGAGATATTGAGTTTCATTTGAAGATTGTAGATTCTATGATGTGGTGCGTGAGACTAATCGCCTATGGGTGGTTACTGCTTGCCCCATTTTTTCTATGGATGAAGATAAGCGAGAGTCAGTCAACATCTGTATGCGCAGCACGGCTAAGTTGGTTTATATCATTGGTTTATTTGGTGAGTTATTTACCCTTTACCCCAACTGCGGACTCGAGATTTGTCATCCTTTCACTGTTTTTTAGTTATCTTTCACTCGTGCTCGTTTTCTTTGTCAAGTCGAAGAAAGGCGAGGTGAGTCGTCATTAACTGAGTGGAGGGGATAAGAAATATTAACGAATTGTTGACCTGTGAAATTATTACTATCGAACGTTTATAAAAATAGTTTTTTTAGATACATTTGGACGGGGGGGCTAGGTTTTGTCCTAGACTTTTCTACCTTGACACTGTTGAATTACTATTTTGGGGTGCATTATCAGGTTGCTACAGCGTGTGGTTTCATCGTTGGACTGATCGCTGTTTATTTGGTGTGCAATATCTGGGTGTTTCAGCAAAGAAAGCTGAGAGATGCACCGTTGAAGGAGTTTCTTATTTTTGTAATTATAGGTCTAATTGGCTTGCTGCTAACTCACCTACTTATGTGGGGCGGCGTTGAGTACGTTAATCTCGAAGTAGGTGTCTCTAAAATTTTCACAGCAGCTATAGTGCTTTTATGGAATTATGGAGCAAGGAAAATCATTATTTATTAATTTTTGATACCCCCTTTAGGGGACCCTTGCAAAAGCTGTGCTGTGACGCTCATTTTCGAAATTTGTAATTTCTGAAAACTAATTTTGCAAGCTCCCCTTTAGTATTGTATCATGATGCTCGCCTTTTGATAGTCAAGTAAGGCTTTGTAATGAATCAAGTATAGATACAGTAATGTCCACTGAATAAATCAGAATAGGCTTATTACAAGTGACAAATGAAATA
>CAYJLP010000022.1:0-21422 GCA_964371115.1 uncultured Akkermansia sp.
CCTGGGTGCAGATCTACTACAATGGTCGCTACTGCTTTGCCCAGTGGGAGGACTGTGGTCCCTTTGTCACCGATGACTGGGCCTATGTGTTCGGCGGCGCACGCCCCAAGAATACATCAAACAAGGGCGCGGGCATCGACATCTCCCCCGCTGTACGCGACTACCTCGGCATAGACAGTGGCCATGCGATGGTGCACTGGCGCTTTGTCGAGTTTCCCCTCGTCCCTTATGGTCCATGGGCGAAGTACGGCACGGACAACCCCTTTATCAACCCCCGCCATTGGCGCGCCGAGCAGCGTCGCAAGTACGAAAAGCTCAAAACACGACGCACCTAAGGCTCCCCCATACACACGCATCTCCTACATGATCTTTCGCAACATCATCTTTGACTGGTCAGGCACACTCTGCGATGACCTCGCCCTCACGGTGGAAGCCACCAACTACGTCTTTGAGCAGTACCAGATACCGACACGCAGCATAGAAGAATTCCGCGCGGAGTTCTTCCTCCCCTACCCTGTCTATTACCAAGGCATCCTCCCCGACGCCCCTACGGATGAGGTAGAAGACCACTTCCGCTACGCCTTCCGCAACGCAAAGAACGGAGTCACGCTGCTGCCACACGCACGACGCTTTCTCGAATACTGCGCGAGCTGCGGCATACGCTGCTTTGTCCTCACGAGTGCCGATAGCAAGGCCTTTGCCAAGCAGGCACGCGAGCTAGGCGTGGATGGCTATTTTGAGCATATTCACTCCAGCATACGCAACAAAGAGGTCTACATCGGCCAGCTCATGCAGCAGCATGGACTGCGCAGTGAGGAAACCGCCTTCATCGGCGACATGACGCATGATATTGACGCGGCTCACTGCGCGTCGCTCACCGGTATCGCCGTGCTGACGGGCTACAACAATGCCCAGCAGCTCGCCACCGCAACACCCGACCTCATCGTCCCCGACCTCGCAGCACTCCAGAGCCTCCTTGAAAAGGGGCAATCCGCAGCCGCTGCCGCCACCACGAGTGTGGCGAGTGATCATATCCACCTCAGTGAGCTGCGCTTCGAGTGCCACATCGGCGTCCCCGACGAGGAGCGCGCCATCCCGCAGGCACTCAGTGCCAACATCACCATCGAGCTGCCCACCCGATTCTCCGAGATGGCCGACCAGCTCGACAACACCATCTGCTACGACACACTCACACAGACGCTCATCCTGCGCGCGCAGGAAGCCCCCATCCAGCTCATCGAAACACTCGCCCATAAGCTTGCGCGCTGCTGTGTGGAGGAGTTCGGCGCACGTGCTGCCACCGTCGAGCTGCACAAATTCATCATGCCTCAGATGAGCAGCTCCGCCGTACGCACGAGCTACAGCAGACCCAGCACGCAACAGCTGGGCTAGCACCCCAAATCCCCCCCCTAGATTTACCCAGAAAAGGCACTCCTGCAAGGAGTGCCTTTTTTAGGGAACTTAAATTCTCGTCATTCTAAATAACTTAATCGGAAGACTCGCGCCACACGGCAGCTCTTGTGTGCTTTCCAGCTGGATTTCTCCTGAATTTTCATCTCAAAGGACACTCTATTCCATCAATTCGAAACAAATTGCACGACAATTTGAGAGCAGAGCCCCCCACGACTCCCGTGGGGGATAAGCGACGGGAAATCTAACTTGAAAATCATCTCAAAATCTTACCTTACTAGAAATAGTTCCCTTTAGATTTTGAGTATAAGCAGAAAGCTACTTCACTGTGTCAGATAAATATAGGCAAAGCCTGCAATGAGAAGAAAGCACAATACGACAAATACGCTCAAGAGAAAGCGATGAAAACCTCGAAGCATACGCGTATCCTGTGTGAGGTAGTAGACATTAAAGGCGAATTGAATAATAATCGCCAGAAGCACTAAGCCCACAGATCTAAGACCGGCATCTTCTGCTCCCATGATCAAATAGAACATATAGAGCAGGGGATAGAGTGTCAGAGCGCTGACGAGATGCTTGCATTTCGGAGAGAAAAAATGCACGACGAAGAGGAGCAGTACACATATGATCAATATCGTTGTAGCAGTCATGATGGGAGACATTCTATCATAGAACCGATGCGTTGCCAATGAGTTTTTAGCAGCACACATTCTTTATTAGATGAAATATCTCGTGTAAAAAGGTGTTCTGAGAGGAGGCATAATTTGATACCACTGAGTGTCCCCGACGGCGAAATTCCGTGAAAAACACCGCCGAAATCACTCAAATACGCCTCGATATGCGCATATCCAAATTCACTCACTAGAACACGGCGAACATTTCATCAGCCCCCTTATCAAGCTGCCCTAGAGTTCAGGGATAGGGAGATGCTCCCACGCAGCGCGCAACCAGTTTTTAGAATTAACCTTATTCTGGTAGTCTACGTAGCAGGAGCCATCAGTCTGGCATTGACTCATGAGGCTAGCCATCTTGGACGCCCAATAGCTGAAGTTCGTGTCAGCCTGCCCTGTGCTGGAGTAGGCGTTGGCTTGGTAGAGGAAGACGGGCTTGCGGTTAGAATCCTTGAACGCGAGGTAGAGCTGCTTGCTAGTAGCGTCGCGAACGGTGGCTTCCATGCCAATGCTTCCTTCGACAAAGGTCGCCGCGACCGTGCCTACACCAGGGATGGGAGAGAAGAAGGAGCCCGCGGTGATGAGGGTGCGCAGAACGGGGTACTGGGGGGTGAACTTCACCACGGCAAAGTTCAGGCGCATCTGAGCCCCCTTCGGGTTGGTGGTCAGCTCCCAGCCTATATCGTTTCTCTTATTATGCTTTTTAAAAAAAGCAGAAAACTGCTCCTCAATGCGCTTCTTAAACTGCTCCGCCAGCAGGGGCGCGAGCGTGGGGTGCTTCTTCGCGATGAGCGAGACGTCAATAGGTGCGAGGTAGATGCGTACATTCTTCGAATAGGCGTAGGGATGTACCCCATCCCAGAGCCAGGAGCCATCGACGGGGTCTTTGTAACTGTGCTTGAGAGGGACATCGTAGAGACCGCTTTCTGATTTAAGAGTTGAGTTGCAGCTACTCAGGGTGAGTAGGAGAGCAGCAAATGTGAGCAGCGCGTAGATTGATTGGTGCATATGTGATGAATAGAAAAATAGAATAATTCCTATTTCGTGTTAGATCAAGACCACATTCTGTCGCCCTTGAATTGTTAGTATGTGTACTTTGTGTACTCTGCCTGTTTTTGAACTCTGCGAGCTTAATTCGGGTCTGCTCCTCATGAACAAAACGCATTGGTGGCATGATTTGGCGGATCTAACGATCTTTTTCTGGAACAAGACGGGGACGACATCCGCTCTAGCTCTGATGGCAGGCGGAGTAGCGATGTCGATCTTCTACACGCACGCCCCACAGGAGGCGGCACGGCATTTCGAGGCATTCGAGGGATTCTACAATCACGCCTCCTCACAGCTGCCCGAGGGACTGGGGGAGAAGATCGCTCCCAGTGAGCAGCATTCTCGCGCACAAGTGCGCTTCGAGTATGACGATAAGGGACGCCTCGCCCGCGTGTATCATGTCGATGACACAGGTACACCCAGCGCTATCCCAGGTAGCCATGTTGCGCAGCAAACACTCCAGTATGATGCAAAAGGCCGACTCATCGCCAAAAAGAATAGCGATGCGAGCGGCAATCCCGTCCATGATGCCGCTGGGGTACATGAGCGACGCTTCCGCTACGATGGACAGGGCAATCTCATCGAAACAAGCTATTGGGACTGCAATCTCGCTCGCACCGCCCCCTACACACCAGGCTATGCCATCGAGCGTATCCGCTACGATGAGCAGAATCGACCTATTGAGAAACGCTACCTCGACGCTTCCGAGCGCCCCACACACAATAGCCACGGAGAGAGTCTGCTGAGCATCTCCTACAACAAGGACGACAAGGTGATCAAAAACTACCACCTAGGCTCACTCCGAAAGAACAACGACGGCTACGCCATCGAGCGCCATCACTACAGCAACAATGGGCTCACCGAGCGCATCGACTGGTACGACGCAAAAGGCCAGCCCGCCATCAATGAGCGCGTCGGCTACGCCAGCATGCAAATCGAGCGCACAGCCGATGGCAAGCAGCAGCGCGTGCTCTACCTCGACCATGAGGGTATGCAGCTACAGCACAAGCGCGCACTCTCCGAGCATCTCACGAAGTTCAATGACAAAGGGCAGCCGCGCTGGGAGTTTTTCCTCGCTCACGACGGGCTCCCATTACATCAGCACCCGCATGACTACGCCGAATGCGCCCGCGAATACGATGAGGAGGACCGCCTGCACCGCGAGCATTTCCGCAATGCCTACGGAGAGCTCGCCGACTGCTATGAGCAGAGATACAGCTACCCAGATGGAGGCGAGCGCATCCTCTCACTCTACAAGGACGGCTCGACAGCCACGCGCTTGGCAAAATAGTGACGGCATCATGAGAAAGTTGCAATTTTTGCCTTGCCAGAGTCCACCAGCTTGCATACAATGATGGGCATATGAATACCGTAGTCCTTTCTGGCCTCGCCACGCTAGCAGCTCTCAGTGCTCCAGCGATGGCTGATATCAATAGTCCAGAGAATTACCCCACACAGTATAAGGAGTTCCTTGCTGCGCTCGAAAAGCAGGTCAAGGAAAACACCTACGACTTTAGCTCAGCCGCCAATGTCGTCTTCAAGGCGACCAACGACGAGCTCGCCATGGCACCATGGATGCAGCAAGCCGCTGACGAGGGGAATGCTGCCGCCATGTACTACATCGCCAACCAGCGCCGTCTCCGAGTCGCCATGTCTGTGCCTGGGGCAGAAATGCAAAAGGAAATCAAAGAGATCACCGCCCTCTACAAGAAAGGGGCTGATCAGGGTTTCATCCCCTCGACCATACACCTGGCGGGCTTCCACGTCGATGGCATAGGTGTCGCCAAGGACAAAGCAAAAGCCATCAAGATGCTCGCTGATGCCAGTCGCACAGGGAGCCACCATGCACGCCTGCGCTGGCTACAGCTCACGGGGCGACTCGCCTCGGAAAAAGACTTTGAGCGCAAGGAGGTACAATTCGAGGTCAACCGTGGTAATGCGGAGATCATCTATGAGATGGCGCGCCTCACGCGAGACGTCACCAAGGCGCGCCCCCACCTCATCAAGGCCGCCGAGCACGGTCATGGCATCGCCTACGCCATGCTCTCCCAGCTGCTCTCCAAGACCCACCCCGACGAGAGCTTCACCTTCGCGATCAAAGGCGCGCAGGTATTCAACTCCGAATGCATGGCGACGGTAGGCTACTGTATGGTTGACCCTGGATACCAAAAACTTGGCAAGACCAAGGTCACAATCCCCTACGATCCCAGCCGTGGGATGTACCTCATCAAGGTCGCAGCCATGCTTCACTCCGCCTACGCCCATATGCTCATGGGGCATATCTACTACAACGGCCTCTTTGGCGTCGCAAAGGATATGAAGCGTGCCTTCATCCACTATGAGCTCGGCACCATGCACCAAGATGCGCAATCCCAAGCAGTCTACGCCTACATGCTCCTCAAGGGAATAGGCACAAAGGCCGATCCCAAGGAGGCCATGCGTCACCTCGCCTACCTCGTCCGCCGTGGCAATCTCAATGCCTCCGCCATCCTCGCCTACGCGCACTACAAAGGACTGGGAGTGAAGAAAAATGCCGAGACAGCCGAGCGCCTCCTCAATGAGCTAGCCATCGTCTACCCCTATGCCTACGCTTATCTCGCCGATATGAAGGCAAAAGAAAAAGATCCCAAGAAGGTGGATCAAGCCGTGGTGGATCGCTACCTGCGCCTCGCATCCGTGTCTGTCTCGGCGAATACAAGACAGAGCCAGAACAGTGAGGATGTGAAAAAATCCGTCCAAGAGCTCTTCGACAAAATTCAAAAAGAAGGCGACTGGGTGTTCAACTTTTAAATAGAGGATACATTTGACGCAAGGCATGGCTAGAGAAAACAGCTACTCTGGATGATTTCTTCACGTAATGATGGCTCTGAGTGCCCCTCGGGCAAACATTCAAGGATAATACAACTAGAAAAGCTCTCAAATGAAGCCTCGCAAAGCATGCTTGAACACCTTCTGGTGTAGAATGACGAGAATTTAGCCCCCCTTTCGATGAAAACAACCAAGCTGAAGCCTTGTCAAAGCAGATATACTGTGCTACAGTAGCCCCCCTCCACCCCCGAGGCCCTCCATGGATAAAAGGCGCAAAAGACAGTTTGTAATATGGGAATTCCCCGAGATGCTCTCGGGGATTCTCATTCTCTTTTCTATTCTATGGGAGCTGGGCTTCATGCGCACCGCCGTACTCCCCAAGGAGCAGCTCACCTTCCTCCTCTCCACCCACGTCATCGTCTGCTGGCTAGTATGGTTCAACACCGCCATCGTGCTCTCACACGCCATCATCTCCTGGCGGCGCAACAAGAAAGGAGATGTGCCCATCTTCCTACTCTGGCAGCTCATCATCGGTCTGATGGCATCGAGCTGTTTTAGTCTCAGCGTCTACTATATCAGAAGTCACGAGACCACCGCCTCGCTCTACTGGAGCAGCGTGATGCTGGGTCTCATCATAGGAGTCTTCTCCATCGTCAATATCGCCACATGGATCGCCCAGCGTCGCGCGAGCAAAATCAAACCCACCGCCTCGAAGTGGTCGCCAGCGGTGATCTTCTTCACCAGCATGCTCTCCTTTATCCTCGTGAGCGCCATCCTACTGCTCACCCCAGGGGCGACCTACAAGCCCATCGGCATCATCGACGCCTTCTTCATGTGCTCGAGTGCCACCGCCATCACAGGGCTGAGCACGCTGGATATTGAGCAGGTATTCACCCCCTTTGGCAAGGCCGTCATTCTGATGAATATTCAAATTGGCGCGCTAGGCGTGATGACCTTTTCCTACTTTGTGATGCTCATGATAGGCAAAAAACTTGCCGTCACCGACAAGGCCACCTTCTCAGGCATCCTCGATCAGCAGGGGGTGAACGTCGTGCCCATCCTACTCAAAATCGTCATCTCCGTCACCTTTGTCGTCGAGTTCCTAGGCGCGCTCGCCCTCTACTGGGTGTGGAAGGATATCCCTGAGATGCACTCCTATGGCGTGTGGAATACAGCCGTCTTCCACTCCATCTCCTCCTTTTGCAATGCGGGCATCTCCACCTTCTCGGCGAATATGGCTGTCCCCTTCCTCGAGGAAGTACGCGCGGGACAGTTCATCATGATGCTCATCATGTTTGCTGGCACAGTGGGCTTTGGTGTCTATTTAGAGAGCCTTGCGCGACTAAAAAATCGCCTCACAGGGCGTCGTTCTACGCTGCGCTGGAGCACACACTGCTGGCTCGTCATCCGCGTCTCTGGCACCGTCATCATCGGCGGCTCACTCGTCCTCGCACTCCTCAGCCTCATCGAGCCCTCAGCCCAGAGCGATCGCAGCTGGTTCTCCCTCTGCTGGGAAGCTCTATGGAATAGCATCGGACGCTCGGCAGGGTTCAACCTCTCTGATCTCAACGCCTATGGCCCCGCCTACCAGCTCTTCCTTTGCGTGCTCATGTTCATCGGGGGGAATCCCGCTGGCACAGGTGGCGGTGTCTTTGCCCCCGTCGTCGCCCTCTGCGTGCTGGAAATCTACCGCGTCCTGCGTGGCAAAGAAGACCTCGAGATCCATCAGCGGCGCATCGCACGCGCGACGGTGAATCGCGCCATGTGCACCGTCGTGCTCTCTATCATTTGGATCGTGTTTATTTCATTAATTCTCATCGTATTAGAGCCTGAGATTGCCGCAGGAAACAACGGCATGCTACGCATCCTATTCGAGGAGGTCAGCGCCTTCACCACCACAGGCTACTCGCTGGGTATCACCCCTGAGCTCTCTAGCACCTCAAAGATGCTGCTCGCCTTTAGCATGATCTTTGGGCGCGTGGGCATGTTCACCTTCATGATGATTTTTATCCGTCAGGGCGACCAGCAGCTGCTGCGCTATCCTGAGACTCGACTTCCGCTCACCTAATGCGATATACACTCACTCAACCATTACATCACTAACAATTATGAGATTTGTCATCATTGGCATGGGGCAGTTCGGACGTGCCCTCGCCCTCCAGCTCACACAAAATGGCTATGAAGTCACCGTCCTCGATCAGCAGGAGAATGTGATCGCGGAGCTCAAAGACCACGTCGCCTACGCCCTCACGGGCGATGCCATGGATGAGCGAGTCTTGCGCCAGATGGATCTCGTAGGTGGTGATCTCTATGTCATCGTCGCCATAGGCGAGGGCTTTGAGCGCAGCATTCTCATCACCGCTCAGCTCAAAGAACTCGGTGTGAAAAATCTCTACGTGCGCTCGGCGAATCACCTGCACAGCAATGTGCTCAAGCTCATCGGCGTCAAGGATCTCTTCCGCGTCGAAGACGTCGCCGCCAAGCAGCTCGTCTCCCACTTCCAGAACGAAGGCCTCATGCGCCTGCGCAAGATCGACCGCACACATGCTCTCGCCGAGGTCAACCTGCCCGCCTCATGGGTGGGCAAGAAGCTCCAAGACGTCCAGCTGCGTACCAACTACCAGCTCAATCTCCTCACCCTGCGCCGCGGCATGACTCTCGAGCTAGCACCTGACGACGATGTCCTCGCTGCCCCCGAGCAGCCCGTCATCGACACGCCCTCGCCCAATCTCATCTTTGAGCGCGGCGATATCCTCGTGCTCTTTGGCAAGGATGAAGCACTCAGCCGCTTTGTCGAGCTCCACCGTCTCTGATTTTTATATTTTATGGCAACAGTAACATTACCCGCAAATAACTATGCAGGCTACATCTTCGACCTCGATGGCACGCTCGTCGATAGCATGGAGGTTCATTTCCGCGCCTGGCGCCTCGCGCTAGCTGCCCATGGAGCCCCTCCCGAGGTCTTTGCGGGAGATGAGTTCATCCAATATGGAGGTCGCGCAGCCCTGGACATCGTCCAATCTCTCAACGCGAGCTATGGGCTGAGCATGGATCCCCATGCAGTCGCAGGAGAAAAGCGCGATCTCTATTTGCAGCTGCTTGCCGAGGGCGCGCTACAGGGCATTTCTCAGACAGTAGATCTCGTACGCGATCTCGCTGCGCGCGGCATCCCCTACGCTATCGGCACGGGCAGCGCGCCCAAGGGCGCACGCGCAACCCTACAAGCTATCGGGATAGAGGAGCTCTTCCCCATCATCGTCACTCCTGAGGATGTCCCTGCTGGTCGCGGTAAGCCCATGCCAGACATCTTCCTACTCTGTGCTGAGCGTATGGGGGTCGATCCCAGTCAGTGCGTTGTCTTCGAAGACGCGCAGCCAGGCATTGACGCGGCTCTGGCAGCGGGCATGGATTATGTCTTTGTCGACTCCATTGACATCCCTCGTTGGAACCATGCCGCAGGTGTGAGTTGATCGAACGATGAGCTTATTTGACGAATCTTCTTTCGTTGCTTGAAATCGATTTTTGCGCAACGAAAGAAGATGCTTATTGCTTTGGCTGTCATTTTGAAGTCCACGCTGAAGTAGACTCTAGAAATAGTTTGTAGAATCTGCGATTGAGCAGATTGAGACGAAGCAAGTGAGAGACACTTCGAATGATCCTGCGAAGCAGGATGATGCTGAGGATGTCCCCGAAAGGGCAGTCGCGTCGCGTCTGTTACGCCGCATTGCGACTTGATGGGCTATCCCTATCATGTACGCAGGCCATTGTTGCTGCATTAACCCCTGACAAAGTAATAGCCTCTGCCAAAATGATGAGCATCGCGATGGCATGCATCAGCCTCATGACAGAGCCTTGATTGCGCGCACACAGTCGTGTATGAGCGGAGGACCATTGTAGACGAATCCCGTATAGAGCTGCACGAGGCTCGCGCCCGCTTTGATCTTGGCCACAGCATCGTCGGCTGTCATGATGCCGCCCACGCCAATAATGGGAATCTCACCCTTGAGCTCTTGGGCAAAGGCTTCGAGGCATTCGTTCGCCCTGTTATAAAGAGGCTTGCCTGAGAGACCTCCCTTGTGCTCAGCTGCTGGGTGATCCTCGACGCCCTCACGGGTGGTCGTCGTGTTCGTACAGATGAGACCATCAAGCTGTCCATCAACGAAAACCTTGCTCAGGTCACGTATCTGATTTTCTTTCAGATCGGGAGAAATCTTCATCGCAATGGGCACATAGCGACCCGTCTCGTTATGCAGATTGCTCTGCTCGCTCTTCAGCAGTGAGAGTAGCTCGGCGGCTGGGTCGGATTGCATCAGATCACAGAGCCCTGCGACATTGGGGCAGGAGAAATTGATGGCGATGTAGTCCGCGTAATTCCAAGCAGCACGGAGGCAGCTGAGGTAGTCTGCATTGGACTTTTCATTGGGCGTGGAGGTATTCTTGCCTATGTTCACACCGACTATGCCTTTGAAGTTCTTTCGCTGTTGGAGATTCTGCATACCTACATCAATTCCAGGATTATTAATTCCCATGAAATTAATAATTGCCTGTTGAGGGATACAGCGATGAACACGGGGTTTAGGATTACCTGGCTGTGCCTCGGGCGTCAAGGTACCCACCTCGATAAATCCAAAGCCAAGTGAGCCAAGAGCATCAATCGTATTCGCCTCCTTATCCATACCCGCAGCGAGACCTACGCGATTGGGGAATTCCAATCCCATGACCTTCACAGGATCAGCAGGCAGCTGCCCTATGATCTTGGAGAGAACACCTAGCTTCTCCGCCGTGCGGAGTGCGGATAGTGAGAAATAATGGGCGGTTTCTGGATCGAGTTTGAACAGAAAACTTTTCGCTAATTGATAAAGAGCTGGCGACACTGGAGTGAATAGACGATGAAGTTAAAGGATTACTAATGTTTGCTCATATTGTAGCTAAGCTACCGAAAAAATCAATTCTTTTTTATCATTGCACGTAACTTCCCACCTCAGAGAGCCCATCATAATCAGAGAACCAGTGAGATAAGCAGCATCCCTGACATGACCCCATAGATGGAGGCGTGATGGTACCCCCAGCGCTGCGCCATAGGCAGCAGCTCATCCAATGAGATAAAGACCATAATGCCCGCGACCGCCGCAAAGAGGATAGAGATGACCATTGGGGTAAGAAAAGGCATGAGCAGGAGAATGGCAATGATGGCTCCCACTGGCTCTGCGAGCCCAGAGAGGGCGGCCCAGCCAAAGGACTTCCACCTACTCTGCGTGGCGCAGTAGATGGGGATGGCAACGGCGATGCCCTCGGGAATATTGTGGATCGCTACAGCCAGCGCGACAGTGAATGCGACGTCACCGCCCTCAAAGGCGGCAACCATAGTGGCAATGCCCTCGGGGAAGTTGTGAATAGCGATGGCGAGGGCAAAGAAGAGCGCGGAGCGTCGCAGATTCTTATCCCCAGAGACAGCTTCCCACTCATCGAGCTTGTGAATCTCATGAGGGTTCTCATCACTGGGAACAAAGCGGTCAATGAGCCCGATGAGGATGGCTCCACCAAAGAAGGCGACCATGGGAATCCACGTCGGGTCACTAGGACCGAGTCCCTCGATGGCGCTGGGGAGGAACTCCATAAAAGAGATAAAGACCATCATCCCCGCGCTGCCTCCCAGCGCAAAGGTGAGGACGCGATAGTCGAGCTTCTTCATAAAGAAGGAGACAGCTGCTCCGAGTCCCGTTGAGAGACCTGCGATGGTTGACAGAGTCAACCCCAAAAGTATAGCGTTAGAATGTTCGCCGAGCACGGCATATTATAAGATAGTCAAGCCTAACAAATCAAGACTTATTTCTGACATGGCTGTATCTGAAGAGAGTAAACGCGTCGAATTCACTGACTCGCTCAACATGGGAGAAGAGGTGCTTGTACTCGGGAAAGCTAGTATCACCCTCGTATTCAGCATGGAGCTCAGAGATGTAGAGCTCGTCGCACTGCTCTAGCAGGAGGCGGTAGAGCTGCCCTCCGCCTATGAGCATGACCTTGTTGTCGATGAGTTCGAGCTGAGCCAGCTCGTCGAGCTGATGGATCACCGTCACGCCCTTGGGCTTCCAATCTTTTTGATGCGTGAGCACGATATTTTGGCGATTCGGAAGGGGGCGACCGATGCTTTCAAAGGTCTTGCGCCCCATGAGGATGGGGTGTCCTGTGGTGAGCTTGCGAAAGAGCTTGAGATCCTCGGGGAGGTGCCATGGCATGCTGCCATCTTTGCCAATGATGCGCTGGGGGGTCATGGCGACGACCGCGCAGAGGGTGTAGGCGCGGGACTGGATCATACAGAGATGGGGGCTTTGATATGGGGATGGGGATCGTAATCCACGAGACTAAAGTCCTCATAGACAAAGGCATCTATTTCGGTAACGGCGGGATTGAGCTTCATGATGGGTAGTGGGCGCGGCTCGCGTGAGGCTTGGAGACGAGCCTGCTCAAGGTGATTGCTGTAGAGATGCAAGTCGCCGTAGCTATGGATGAACTCGCGGGCTTCGTAGCCACAAACCTGAGCCACCATCTGGAGGAGCAGCGCGTAGCTGGCGATGTTGAAGGGAACGCCGAGGAAGAGATCGCAGCTGCGCTGGTAGAGCTGGAGGGAGAGACCATGCTTCTCTCCCTCTTGCTGGGCGGGGATGACGCAGAACTGAAAGAGACAGTGGCAGGGGGGCAGAGCCATCTCATCTACCTCAGCTACATTCCATGCGCTGACGACGTGGCGGCGGCTCCAGGGATTGTTCTTGAGATTCTCAATGAGGGAGGCGATCTGGTCAATATGTCCACCCTTGCCATCGGGCCAGGCGCGCCATTGGGTGCCGTAGACGGGGCCGAGCTCGCCGTTCTCATCAGCCCACTCGTCCCAGATACTCACGCCGTTTTCTTGGAGGTAGGCGATGTTTGAGCTCCCCTTGAGGAACCAGAGCAGCTCGTGGATGATGGAGCGCAGGTGGAGTTTTTTGGTCGTAAGGCAGGGGAAACCCTCGCGCATGTCATGGCGGATCTGGCGCCCAAAGACACCTACCGTCCCCGTGCCCGTGCGATCATCGCGTCCTACACCATGAGTCAGGACATCATTTAACAAATCTCTATACTGCTGCATAATCTTTGATGAGACGACAATAGCATAGATCGACTTTATTAGGAAGTGCAAAAGGGCTCGACATACTGCGGAATGAATAAATGTAGAGTACACAAAGAGGGGTACGAAGCATCATAATATCACAAAATATGTTGCATATCATAACTTTGGCTATAGATAATGTAGCAAAATGCAGTGAACACATTCTATCAGACCGCCGAAGGGGCAGTCGCTAGCAACTGCCCTCCTCTTTTAGCAATGTTGAACTGTCCAAGAGGTATCTTGGACTTTCGTCGTCTCAAATTACATGCAATTTGAGATGAATTGCGACTTGATGGACTCTTTTCGCGGAAAATGCAGCCTAAAAGCTCTCAAAAGCTGCCTCGTGAAGCGATTTTCTGTATTTTCTTATTTAGAATAACGAGAATTTAGAAGCACCCATAAATCTGCGAATCAGAATACTCTTTGCTAGTCGGCGCAATGCGTACCAAATAGACGCACGAGCTCCGAGCGCAGTCCCATCAGCACACGCTCACGGCACTCCTCCAGTGTCCCGCGCATGCGTATGCCTGCCGCCATGTAGTGCCCACCTCCTCCGTAACTCTCAGCGAGGGCTCCTACGTTGAGGCGCGAATCTTTGGAACGTAGCGACATACGGATGCGACCATCCTCGAGATCTTCAAATATAATGGATGCCTTCACCCCGCGAATCACGCGGATGATCTCGACGAGGTCCTTGGAATCATCACTACTCAACGCGAGTCGCGCCTTCGTCTCGGCATCGAGGCTGTAGTGCGAGAGCAGACCGTCTTGCTCAATGATCATGTTGTTGAGCACCTCGCGATTCACCATCAGTGTGCTCAGAGCTGTCTCTTGGTAGAGCAGGCGATTCACCTCTGCCACATCGACACCACACTCGAGCAGATGTGCGCCCATACGCATAACTGCGGGCGTGGTGCTCCCATATTGGAAGGAGCCTGTATCTGTGCTGATCCCCATGTAGAGCGCCGTCGCTATATCCGCTCTCAGCACTACGCCCATGCGCTCAAAAAGCTCGTAGAGCATGCAGCAGGTCGCCGCCGAGGAGGGATGGATGACATTGAGCTGTCCATAGCACTCATTGCTCACATGATGGTCAAAGTTCACCAGATAGGGTCTCTCTGCCCCCTCGCGAGCGATGGAGAATACCTCAATGGCGCGATCGCCCAGCCGTTTCCACGCGCCACAGTCGAGGCTAATGAGTAGCGTCATTTCCTCGGGGCAGCTTGCAGGGATGGGCTCGATGAGCTCGCTTCCAGAGAGAAAGGCATAGCTGGGCGGTACGACATCTTCATTGTAGAGGCGTACCCTCTTGCCCATAGCTCGCAGTGTCAGTCCTAGTGCTACCGTCGAACCTATCGCATCGCCATCGGGGCGAAAGTGGGCTACTATACCTATATCCTCATGCTGCGCCAGCAGCGCGATTAATTCATCATACATATCTGCGTCCCAGTATAGCTCATAGTACGCTACTTGGCAAGCACCACAGCCTGCCATCAGCCTAGGCGTCTTCTTCACCTAAGCTGTAATTCTTGATACTAAAGTGCCGAAGTAATTTAGAATAATTTTAATTCCTAAGCATCGAGCTCCATGCTTGACCTCGCTTGTTATTTGTGAGATAAAAGGGCTCTTCACTCACCATGACTACTCTTCTTAAAATCAGCCAAATGCTGCTAGGCGGCTGTGCGCTGCTCCTCTTTGCTGGAGGTCTCCCGCGCGCGGGTGTACCCGCCATCTATCATGGAGGCGCGATGCTGCTGCTAGGCCTCATCGCCGCCCTACTCTGCCTCTGGGGGGGGATACGCCTCATCCGCTGCAGCCATGCGCCTTTTGCTCTAGGTGCCCTCTTTGCTCTGCTCAGTGCCGCGAGCGCCTACACCGCCTACCTCACAGCGGCGCAGGTATTGACTCTTACTCAGACTGAGAGCATTTCGTGGTTGTCCTTCATCGGCTACCTTGATCTCTGCCTCGTCGCGATCGCGGGGCTCATCTATTGTGGTTTCCAAGCATGGAGGCGTCTCGTATCGCGTCATTGGCTTGCGCTGGCGCACCTCAGCTTTCTGCCCCTCGCGCTGGGTGTCTACCTCGACTACTGCTTTGAGATGACTGCACGCGTCCCCGTCATCGCTAGCAATGCAAGCCCCATCGACTCCATCAAGCTCTCGGGGGAGAAAACAATCAGCCTCGGCTTCGAACTGACTCTGAGTGATTTTCAAATCAAGCATTACGACGACGCGCCCTTTGTCCTCTATGAGCAGGTCGAGGGGCAGTGGGATCCCCTCGGCAAGGTCACGGACCTAGGCGATGAGCTCGTCTACGGCGAGGAGCGCTGGTCAAAAAGCAAGCTCGAATACCCCGCCGCCACGGACAATAAAGCTATTATGCTCATTGCAGGAGAGCCCGCCCGCGTCATCCTCCAGCAAGACGCCACAGTCAAAGAATACAGCGCACGGTACCACATCCAGCCTGCCAAGGAGGCACCCTCTCTCTCTGGTACCCTGAGTGTGAACAAACCCATCGAGTACAAGGGCTGGCAGTTCAGCCTGATGAATTACCATCACATGGCTAGCCAAGATCAAACCATCATCCAGCTCGAGGCCCGCCACGCGCCAGGGCGCTTCTGGGCGCGCGCAGGAATGATCGCGCTCATCGTCAGCCTCGCCGCATGGTGCTGGCTGCCCACCCCCCGCACAGAAGACAGAAAGCCCCAGCCATGATCGCCCTCATCTACACTCTCACCGGACTCTGTCTCGCGCTGCACCTCGCTGCCATCTTCACTGGCAAGCGCGAGCGACTCACGCAGCAGCTCATGATCGCAGGATGGATCGTCGCGCTCGCGCTTCTCATTGCCAATGCCTGGCTCGCACAGGCGCCCCCCTTTGGCAACATGCGCCACGTGCTCTGCTTCTTCCCCCTCATCCTCTATCCCGCACTACTCGTCTCACGTCAGAGCATCCCTCGCGGCTACAGCGGCTACTTCTGCATCGCCGCAGTGATCACACTGACGGGGGCTCTCTGCATGCCGCTCCAAGAGGGCTGGCGTCAGATGCCCGCCCTCCAGTCACCGTGGTTCGTCCCGCATGTGACCAGCTACGTGATCTCCTATGGGCTCATGCTTGTAGGCACCCTGCTCGTGCTGCGCAGCTATTGGGATAGGCAAGACCCTGAGCAGCCCCTGCGTGTCGCTGACCGCGCTGTCACGCTCGCCTTCCCCTTCATGACCTTCGGGCTATGGAGTGGCGCGCTCTGGGCGGACTCTGTCTGGGGGGGCTACTGGGCGTGGGATATCAAAGAAGTCTGGTCGCTCATCACGTGGACGCTCTACATCATGTACTTCCACATCCGTGGCAGTGCTCCCGAGTGGCGACGTGTGCTGCTGCTCGCCGCCTTTGTCGCGCTCATCACCACCTTTCTCGTCGTCAACCTACTACCAAAGATAGTATCTCTCCACAGCTACGCCCAATAACGCCAGCACGCTCCATCCATGATCCACATCCAAGTCCTCGCCAGCAGCAGCAAGGGGAATGCGACCCTCATCAGCACCGACAACACGCGCCTGCTCATCGACGCCGGCATCAGCGCACGCCGCATCAGCACGGAGCTGGCGAAGTGCCAACTCAGCCCCGCCGATCTCCACGCCATCTTCATCACCCATGAGCACAAGGATCACTGCTGCGGCCTCGGGCAGCTGTCAAAGAAGTTTGACATCCCCATCTACTGCACGCGTCACTGCGCCACACAGCTGCGCCCCATGGCACCGCTCGCGCGCTTCTGCTACCTCACACCCCATGAGGCCTGCGAGCTGCGCGACTTGCTGATCACCCCTGTGAGCACCCATCATGACTCCGTGGATCCGGTCGGCTTCATCCTCGAATGCAATCAAGTACGCGTCGGCTATCTCACCGACACGGGGCATGCCTGCCGCAAGCTCGTCCAAGCCTACACACAGCTCGACGGCCTCTTTATCGAGTCCAATTACGATCCCCAGCTACTCAGCCAATCGGGGCGCCCCTACAGCCTCATCCAGCGCATCTGCAACAACTGGGGGCATCTCTCCAATCAACAGACAGCCGAGCTCATCACCCAGACCGCCAGCGCGCGCCTGCAGCACATCATCCTAGCCCACCTCAGTCAGGAGTGCAACACCCCCGAGCATGCGAGCAGCTGCCTCCAGCATGCACTCGATGAGCTAGGGCTTAGCACGCAGCTCCACTGCGCCCACCCCGTCCACGGACTGCCGCGCGTGAGCGTGCGCGCGCCCTTCACCCTGAGCTAGCGTAGCAGCAGCCAGAGACGAATTTTATGTTTGATCTTCATCCCTTGGTAGCCGATACACCCATCGGCGACCAGCTGCTTGATTAGCGGCGTTGCGTGCGTCCATAGTCTAGGGCGCGCCTGCTTGGAGGAGCGACGTATGCGATTAAAGAGCATCTTGATCAAGGGAGAGAGATGGCAATCCCGCACTTCGCCCAGTCGGCTGGGGCGCAAACGCTGTGAGCTCTCATAGATCTCACGGATCACAAAAACAAAATCCTCCGTCTTTTTCTCCGTCCAGTCACTCCTCATGATAGAGCCCTCATTTTTGTAATAATAGTACAGGGGCTGCTCCACACGAGCATAACAAGCAGCGCGCCCAAGGATCTCAACTGCCCAAGGCGTATCCTCGTAATAAATCCCCTCGACAAAGCGATAATCCCCCAGCAAATCTCGCCTATAGAGCTTGCCACAAGCAGACGTGGCTATCCCCTGCTTGCGCAGGTAGCTTCCTAGCGGATCCGAGACGCGCTTGGGCTCGCTTTTACTCAGCGCATGAAGAGGCATCGGCGTATAAAGCTGAGGTGTCGTTTGTAATTCACAGCCTGCGATCGGAGAGCCTGACTGCTGCGCCGCCGTCAAGAGAATCTCCAGCATACGTGGGTGGATATAGTCGTCGGAATCAACAAAAGCCACCCACTTGCCCTGCGCATGATCAATTCCTGTATTGCGCGCGCCTCCTAGCCCCTTGTTCTGCTGTCGAATCAACGAGAAGCGAGCATCATCAGCGATGTAATCAGCCACCAGCTCTGCGCTTCGATCTGGCGATCCATCGTCTATACAGAGACATTCAAAATCGGCATAGGTCTGCATGCGAATACTTTCTAGGCAGCCCAAGACTGTTTGCTCGACATTATAAAGAGGGACGATAAGCGATATTGTTTTCATACGAGTATGTCTAGGGGACTTCGAATTTCTCGCGAAACGTGATTGTAGAAGTCTCCTCTAAGAAATAAGATAGCAGATCTGATCGAATAAGACAAGTCATGCGAGGCGAGTGTGCTGAGAAGCTGAGCTAGCGTAGCAGCAGCCAGAGGCGGATTTTATGCTTCCATTTCATACCTTGGAACCCAATATACGCCCTCTCAAAGAGATCACGTATCAGCGGACGCGCATGAGCCTGCAGCGCCGCGCGGGAATGTCTCGGTGATTTGCGGATATAATTAAAAAGAATCTGAAGCAAGCAGGTGATGAAATGCTCACGCAGCTCTCCCAGCCGCGCAGGGCACTGACGCTGCGCGCTCTCGAAAGTATCACAAATGCCACGCACATAGTCCTCCGTCTTGCGCGCCGTCCACGCACTGCGCATGATGGAGCCATCATTCTCATAATAGTAGTAAAGAGGCAAATCCAGCCGTGCATAGCAGGCGCAGCGTGCCACAATCTCTACAGTCCAAGGCGTATCCTCATAATACCCCCCCTCGGTGAATGGGTAATTATCAATCAGACGACGTCGGTAGAGCTTTCCCCACGCGGCGGTATAGATGTCACTCGAGTAGATAAGCCTTGTGAAAGGATCCTCCATGATCTCGAGCTCCCCCCTCGTGTGTGGAGATGCTAGGGGCTCGTAGACAGCGGGAGTCTGCACGAACGCAGAAGCGACGATATCGACATCATGCTGCTCACCTACCTCCAACAGCAGCTCCAAGGCCTGAGGATGGAGATAATCATCAGAGTCGATGAAGGTGAGCCAGTCTCCCACCGCATGGCGCATCCCCGTATTACGCGCACCCCCTAGCCCCTTATTTTCCTGCCGTATGAGCACAAAGCGATCATCTCCCTTGATAAAGTCTGCGACCAGTTCTGCGCTTCGATCCGGCGGGCCATCATCAATACACAGGCATTCAAAATCTCGATAACTCTGAGCGCAGATACTCTCCAAGCAGCCAATGACAGTCTGCTCGACATTTGTATATGGGGACTATGATAGATATTTTTATCATGGTAGTGGGACCTTTATCAATAAAATAACAAATCCCACCTGTAGAAACAAGCATATAATAAACTTTATATCATTGAGTTAACAAAAATAAACAAAAATTCAACAACGCCGAAATACATCAACGAAAGACAGAGGTATGCAATATCATTTCATTACCAGCAATGACAAGAACCTATTGCACGGGATTGCTATTTTTTATGACAGTATTTACCATTCCTCTCTAATCCAAGAATCTCAGGAATCTCGACTCTCTACCCAACAGATTTGCATGTTCATCAGCTAATTAAAATCTTGCAGTCGCGGATCAGATGTGTTATTAGATGCCAACGCGCACCGCTAGCGACCATCTCTATTAAATTCGTATCCCACCGAGAGTCATCTAATTGACCACCGTCTAGAACACGAAAGCATAGATAGAGATGAGCAAAGGCATCATCATCCTACACTCATGCAAGCGAAAGATCAACCAGACACAGACGCGGAGAATACTCCAGAGAGCTCAGAGCAATTGGCAAAACCCACCGCGGGTGCGCAGGGAGAAATGGGCTTTGAAAAAGAAATCTGGCGCGCCATCGACATGATGCGCGGCAACCTCGACGCCTCAGAGTACAAGCATGTGATCCTCGGACTCATCTTCCTCAAATACATCTCGGATCGCTTTGACACCCGTCGCGCTGAGCTGGAGGCAGAGTTCGCCAATACAGCGGAGAAGGATAGCTTCATCAACGACCGCGATGAATACATCGCTCAGGGTGTTGCCTACGTCCCGCCCAACGCCCGATGGCCACGACTCCAGACCGCCGCCCACAGCACCGAGATAGGCAGCCTCATAGACACAGCCATGATCGCGCTGGAGAAGGAGAATCGCCAGCTGCGCGGCATCCTGCCCAAGAACTTCTCACGCCCCGAGCTCGACCAGCGTCGCCTCGGAGAGGTCGTGCTGCTCTTTAGCAATATCCAAATGCGCGACGAGCAGGGACCAGACAAAGACATCCTCGGACGCGTCTATGAGTACTGTCTGCAGAAATTCGCCGAAGCTGAGGGGAAGAACGCGGGCGAGTTCTACACCCCCTCCTGCGTCGTTCGCACCATCGTCGAGGTACTCGAGCCCTTCCAAGGTCGCGTCTACGACCCCTGCTGCGGCAGCGGCGGCATGTTCGTCCAATCGGCGAAGTTCATCCAAGAGCATAGCTACAACATCGACAACATCTCCGTCTACGGGCAGGATGCCAACCCCACAACACGCAAGCTCGCACTGATGAATCTCGCCATCCACGGCGTGTACAGCAACCTCGGCACCCAGCACGCCGACACCTTTTTCCAAGACCTCCACCCGCGGCTCAAGGCGGACTACATCATGGCGAATCCTCCCTTCAACCTCGGTGACTGGGGCGCCTCCTACCTCGCCGATGATCTACGCTGGCGCTACGGACTGCCCCCCGAGAGCAATGCGAACTACGCCTGGATCCAGCACATCATCCACCATCTCTCCCCCACGGGGCGCGCGGGCGTCGTGCTTGCGAATGGCTCACTCTCTAGCCTCGTAGGAGCAGAGAGCGAGATACGCCGCCGCCTCATCGAGGACGACCTCGTCGAGTGCATCGTCTCCATGCCCGCCTACCTCTTCTACAGCACGCAGATCTCGGTGTGCCTCTGGTTCTTCAACCGCAGCAAGCCCGAGTCACTCAAGAACAAAACCCTCTTCATCGACGCCCACGCCAAGGGCAAGATGATCACGCGCAAGCACCGCGAGCTCGAGGCCAGCGATATCTCCAAGATCGCCTCCACAGTACATCAGTTCTACGCCCCTGACTTCACCTCCTTCCAAGCTGAGAAAGGCTTCTCGGGGCTCGCCACCCTTGATGAGATCGCCGCACAGGACTACATCCTCACCCCTGGTCGCTACGTCGAGCTCGTCGAGAGCGAGGAAGAGACCGAGCCCTTTGAGCTTAGGATGGCACGCCTCAGCGAGGAGTTTCGCACCCTCTGCGCGCAATCGCGTGAATTAGAACAACTCATTGAGGAAAAGCTAGCCTCCCTCGGCGACCTCAGCCTAGCCACCCAAGACTGATCAGACTGCCCCCCT
>CAYJLP010000023.1:0-20307 GCA_964371115.1 uncultured Akkermansia sp.
GATGGCCTTGGTATGAAGCGACTGTGGTCACGATACGATTCTGACGGAGTGCCCTAAAAATGCGAAGCATTTTGGATTCTTAAGGCATTTTGCATGCCAAAATGAGACGACGAAAGGGCAGGATACCTCCTGCCGGTCCGTCCGAGCGTAGCGAGGTGAGGAGGATCCCCGCAAGGCGTCAGTTTCAAGTTCTATTGGCACACGCCCGCGCGGCAAACCCAGCATGGTATCACCGCCGCAAACGCAAAGCACCCGCCACCGATAGAATCAGTCTTAATTTACTCATTACTTTGGCAGGAGCCAATGCTGCCAAAGTAATAAAGCACGCTCATCATGCTCATCTAGGAGCGAGATAAGCGTGCTCTACTCGTGAGTCTAAATCACATATTAAGATAACCAATATCAACGCGACGCTGTGCGCCGTCAAAGCTCACCTTCGCCGCCTCGGCATGCGCACGGGTGCGCGCCTCATCGAGCGAGTCACCCTGCGCGACGATGGCGAGGACGCGGCCGCCGTTGGTCGTCCAGCCAGCCTCAGTCTTCTTTGTACCACAGTGGTAGACACGCGCGGCGCAGTCGTCGAGACCGCTGATGAGATCATCATTGCGCGAGCTAGCGGGGTAGCCTGCGGAAGCGAGGATGCAGCAGATGCTCCAGCCATCGCTAAAGGAGATGAGCTCAGGGGTGAATGCACCCTTCGCTCCATTCAGGCAGAAAGTGGCGAGATCACCTTGCAGCAGAGGCATGACGGCTTCGCACTCAGGGTCACCAAAGCGGCAGTTGTACTCGATGACCTTGGGACCTTCAGGTGTGAGCATGAGTCCGAAGTAAAGGAAGCCACGGTAGGGCAGCCCATCCTTGATGAGCCCCTGCACCGTGGGGACGACGACCGTCTGCTCGATCTCAGCGAGGAGCTCCGCGCTGACGAGCTGGCGGGAGGCAACAGCGCCCATACCGCCTGTGTTGGGGCCTTCATCGCCCTCGCCGAGACGCTTGTAATCACGGGCGGGGCAGAGAATGAGGTATTGATCGTCGCTGATGGCACCAAAAATAGAGATCTCGGGACCGGTCAAGAATTCCTCGACGAGGAGGCGCCCCGCGCCAAAGCGCTGCTCGGTGAAAACCTCAGCGAGGAACTCATCGGCTGCCGCCTCGTCCATGCAGACGGCGACCCCCTTGCCCGCGGCAAGCCCGTCGAACTTGAGCACTGTGGGGTATTTCCCACCGATAGCCTCTTTCGCATCCGCGAGATTGTCCACCGTCGTAGCTCCCCCCGTGGGGATGTCATGGCGCAGGAGGAATTCCTTGGCGAATTCTTTAGATGCCTCCAGCTGCGCGCTCTCCTTAACCGGTCCCCAGCAGGGGATGCCAACGCTCGCGCAGCGATTGGCGAGACCCTCACCGAGGACGAGGTAGCTCTCCTCACCAGCGACGCAGAGATCAATCTGACTCGCGACCATCCAGTCGAGGAGGCTGTCCATGTCGTGGGCAGGGACGGGACGCGCGATGCTCAGGATGGCATCGCTGCCGGGGAAGGAGTAAATTTCTGGGGCGCAGGGGCTAGCTGCGAGTGTCTCCACGAGCGCATGCTCGCGGCCGCCTTTTCCGATGACAGCAATCTTCATGACAGTCATTCTAGGGGATAGACCACGCGGATGCAAGCAAAACCGCGTTTGCATGAGAGAGGATGAATGGCAGCCACATAAATCCTAACCGCAAGCATCTCGTCATGCTTAGGACTTTTGGCTTGATGGAGGTAGGGTCTGTATGTTACTCTTGTCGGACTTATTCATGAAAAGAATATTCACTACATGCGCCTTACTATTGCTCTGCTTCTGCTGGATAGCTGAGAGTGCCCATGCACAGAGCCGCAGCAGCAACCTCGTCTCCAAAGGAGGCGTCAAGACCAATCCCCGCGATTGGAAACGCTACACTGTCCGCGGAGAGGAGTACATCCGCGTGGTCGATCTCATGAGTTTTTATAATTTCCGCCGCGTCACGCACTACGGGCGCAAGGGGTACACGACCTATGGTGCGGCGAATCGCGCCATTTCCTACCGCTCAGGACGCTCAGATTTCTATGTGAACAACTACCGCTACGTGCTCTCCCACCCCATCAGCTCACAGGGAGGGCAGGCTCTCATCTCTGTGGTCGATGTGCAGAAGCTCGTCGACCCCGTGCTGCGGCCGAACTTCTCCAAGCAGGCGAGCCACATCACCACGGTCGTCCTCGACCCTGGGCATGGCGGGCATGATGGAGGTGCCATGAGTCCCTACGCGGTGGAGAAGACCTGCAATCTCCAGCTGGCGCGCCGTATCCGCGATCTGCTCACGGGCTGGGGCTACAAGGTGGTCATGACGCGCGACAGCGACCACTTCCTCACACTACAGCAGCGCGTGGATATCGCCAATAGGACGCCGAATTCGATCTTTGTGAGCATCCATCACAACTCGGGGCGCTCACAGGCTCAGGGGATTGAGACCTTCACCCTCGCACCTCAGGGCACGACCTCGCCCTTCGCACGCTCGCGCCGCAATGTACATCTCCAGGGCAACAATCAGGATAGTGAGAATGTGGCACTCGCCACCGCCATCCATAGCCGCACGATCAAGGCGTCAGGTGCCGTGGACCGAGGGATTCAGCGCGCGCGCTTCTCGGTGCTCTGCTCGATTCGCCGCCCTGCGGTGCTCTTTGAAGGCGGCTTTGTGTCTAATCCCAGCGAGGGGCGTCGCATCGCGTCAAGTGATTACCAAGCCCGCCTCGCCACCGCCATCGCTCAGGGCATTGTCGCCTATGGTCAGATCGTCGGCGCAAGCAAGCTACGCAGCACGAATAGGAATCGCCGCTACTAATCCCGCCCTTTTATCACCCGTGGCTCATCATCACTCTTCTCACGCGGTCAAGGGGCTGCTCGCGCTACTCTGCTCCAGCGTCGCGCTCGCGCAGGTCGCGCCCTCCCCCTCCAGCGCGTCCGCGTCCTCCAGCACTCCCCCCACTGCTTCTCCTCCCACGACGGCACAGCCATGGCCTGAGGTGGATGTGGATGGGGTTACTTATATCGCATGGGAGAGCTTTTGTCGTTTTTACCACCTGAGCTCCTCATCGGCTGCCGACAGGGCTCTGCGAGGCACGCAGCAGAACTTCCACCACCACACGGCATGGCTGTCACTGGGGAAGAATGCGCAATCCGTCTTTCTACAGGGACATCTCATCGAGCTCATCCACCCCCTGATCTATCAGGAGGAGCACCAGTGGATGATCTCCAAGGCTGACTGCTTCATCCTGCTCGACCCCATCCTACGCGCGGATTACATCGCGGGCGCGCAGCCCATCCAGACCATCATCATCGACCCCGCGCATGGGGGCAGTGATCGAGGGCTACCCATCGACGGCTCGGCAAAGACAGAGGCAAGCTACACACTGGATCTCGCGAAGCGTCTCCAAGAGCGACTCATGAAGCATGGATTCTACTGCCTGCTCACGCGACAGGGAGACACACATCTCTCGGAGCAGGCGCGCGTGGACCTCGCCAATGCACCGTCCAACGCGATCTTTCTCAACCTACGCCTCAACCAAGGCTACAGCACACGGCGCGGCATCGAGAGCTACACCTCGCGTGCGCATACGGGGAGGCAGATGACAGCTGCGCAGCAGACGCTCGCCCGACAGAGTGCGCTGCTAGGGATGACCATGCAGGCGCATCTACTCTACAGCACCAAGGCGCATGATGCGGGACTGCGCGGGAGCTATTACAGCTACCTGAGCTCCATCAGGCATCCCTCCTGCACGATTTACCTAGGCTACCTGAGCAACCATCAGGAGCATGCACAGCTCATGGAGCGCGCGTACCAGGAGAAGCTCCTCGATGGCATCGAGGCGGGCGTGCTGCGCTATGTGCAGCTCGTGCAAGAGGATTAATGCTTTCTCCACCTCCCAGCCTCTCTCAGCCACGGCGCACCCTACGAGGAGGAGAGCGAAAAACGCCTTGTCTTCCTTTTTCTACATGCTATAATCACCCACGTGATGCGCTCCTCAACAAGCCCCAAACTGAGGGCACTTTTCTATCTCCTCTTGCTCGGCGCCGGCATCGGTCTGGCAGCACTGCTCTGGCTCCAATACGGCAGGGGCAGCGCAGCCTCAGCCCAATCACAAACAAAGGGCGCAGAGGAGGCTCCACTGAGTAAAATACTCCCCTCCTCTCTCCTGCGCCTCAGCGCACAGCAACTCGTCAATACCCCCGCCATCGACGGCTTCCAAGCTCCCGTCGCTCCCCCACACGCCGCCTTCACCTACGACGCCCAGCCCTTTGGCGCGCCGAATGCCAAGCGAGGCGGAGCCCATAGCGGGCAGGATCACAACGGCATAGGAGGAGCCAACAGCGACCTCCAGCTCCCCGTCTACGCCGCCGCGCGCGGTCTCGTCGTCTACAGCGGCATCCCGTCCGCTGGCTGGGGGCGCACCGTCATCCTCGCCCACCGCCTCCCTGACGGGCGCGTCATCCAGACCCTCTACTCCCATCTCGACTCCGCCATCGCACGCGTCGGCTCGCTGCTCGGACGCGGCGAGCCCCTCGGCACGATAGGCACCGCTGAGGGCACCTACCTCGCGCACCTCCACTACGAGTGCATCGAGTCACGCGCCATCGAGGCAGGCCAGCGCGCCTACCATCCCGCAGGCACGATGAATCGCCTCGACCCCGCATCGCTGATGCGGGACTACCCCGCCCCCGCTCACCCCGACCGATTTAGGGAACTGCGCCGCCTCTTTTCCCAAGAAGTACCATCCTCCCCACCCATGGCGACTCCCGCCCTTCCCGAGGGGAGCATCCCTGTCAATCCTCAACACTTCCTCAGCCCCAAATCATGAAAACGCATTGGATATCCTACACGCTCATTCTCGCCATTGCTGCCACTGGCGGCTACGTCCTCTATCGCCAGCTCTCCTCTGATGACACGCAGCAGCCCGCCGCGGACACCGCTAGCGTCACGACGAGCACAGAGTCAGCCACAGGAGAAAAGGCAACGCCTCCAACAACTGCCCAGCCCAAGGATCAGTCCACCGCCCCCGCCGATACCAAGGACACATCTGGCGAGGAAGCCCCCCCCCTTCCCCCTCTGCCCTCCTATGGTCATGACTTCGAAGACCCCGATAAACTCACTGGCGAAGAGAGAGTTCCCGACTTCAAGTATCCCGATCCTAGGGGACGCAAGGGCGAGGAAGCCCTCGCCGACTCCCTACTGCGCCTCGCATCGCGCAAGGATAAGAAAGAAGTGCTCGCCCAATACGTCCAGCGAGGACTACTCACCCAGCAGCAGGCAGATACACTGCTGAGCTTCTACCGCAGCATCGAGGCGAGCCACAAGCCTCAACAGCTCAAGCTCATCCCCGTCGGCACACACATCCACGGCGAGCGCAACGTCAGCCGCTACAAGCTCGAAGGTGACTCGGGTGAGCAGCTCTACCTCGACATGCTCACCCCCGTCCAGCCCTCTGATCCCTCACAGGCATGGACCATCCTCGCGGTGAATCGCGGGGAGAAGGGAAAGCTCGAGGGCGACACCCCCGATCTCTCCATCCACACGGTGGAGCAGTTCATCCGCGCCGTCAGCAGCGGCAATATGCTCGCCGCGCGCCAACTCATCACCGGCAAGGGCGTCTCTGACGCCACCGTCGCGGGACTCTGCATGGTCTTCGCCGAGGGTGGCTACCGCCTGCGCGAGCGCGCGCCCATCCGCGCCAGCTTTGAGAACCTCGACCGCGCTGGCTACCTCGTCTACCTCAAGGGCAGCCAAGGTCCCCAGACCGTCTACGTCGGCATCGAGCTCGCCCAGCAGCAGGACAAGAGCTGGAAGATAGACGGCGTCTCGCTCGACTCCCTGCTGACGAACTACGAAGAGAGCGCAGGTGCCGAGGGTGGGCGCTTCTTCCCCATCGTGAAGATCCCCCAGGGCGGCGACTCGCTCGTCCTCTTCTTCGCCTTTGACGACTCACAGCTCACCCCGCGCTCCCTGCGCCAGCTACAGATCGTCGCCGACCTGCTCAAGGAGAGCCAGCGCAAGCTCGACATCTCAGGCCACACCGACGACGTAGGCTCAGAGCGCTACAATAAGGAGCTCTCGCTCAAGCGCGCCTCCGCCGTCATGAAGGCACTCATCGACTTCGGCGTCTCACCTGGACAGATCACCATGAAGGGACTCGGCAAGTCACAGCCCCGCCGCAACTACAGCACCGAGAGACTCGATGAGCAGCAGATCGAGGCCATCCGCTCCGAGAACCGCCGCGCCGAGATCTACCTCGACTTCCAATAATCTTTTAGAATCAGAACCTGCGATGAGTCAGCCACGCTCACACCCCGACTGGGAGGCACTCGCCTCCCCTACCCCCGCGTCTCTACGCGCCCCCCTCACCCCCCTCCACCCGAGCTGCGACTACGCCGCCGAGCTCAATGAGGAGCAGTACGCGGCCGTCAGCACACAGGCGCGTCACGCGCTCGTCATCGCGGGCGCGGGCAGTGGCAAGACACGTACACTCACCTACCGCGTCTCGTGGCTCATGGACGCGGGCGTACGCCCGTGGCGCATCCTGCTGCTCACCTTCACGAACAAAGCCGCCAAAGAGATGCTCACCCGCGTCTCCGAGCTCGCGGGACAGGAGGCGCGCAGCGTCTGGGGAGGCACCTTCCACTCCATTGCCAATCGCATCCTGCGCCGCCATGCCGCACGGCTCGGCTATGAATCAGGCTTTAGCATCCTCGATAGCGACGACCAGAGCGCGCTGATGAAGTCTATAGCCAAGCAGCACGCGCCCAAAGGCAGCGCGGATACGAAGAAGAAAAAACTCTTCCCCAAGGCCGCCGTCCTCATCGGACTCCACAGCCTCGCGGCAAACACCGGTCGCAGCTGGCAAGACGTCCTCTACGACGAGTACCCCCACCTCACCGACTACATCGAGGAGCTCGAGCTGATTTACACCACCTACGCCAGCCGCAAGCGTGAGGCGCAGTCCATGGACTTTGACGACCTGCTCCTCCAGGTCGTCGAGCTACTCGAGCAGCACAGCGATGTGCGCGAGCAGTACCAGCAGCAGTTCTCCCACATCCTCGTCGACGAGTATCAGGATACCAATCTCCCCCAGTCGCGCCTCATCCGCCTGCTCGCAGGGGGTAGCCAGAGTAGCCTCATGGTCGTCGGTGACGACGCGCAGAGCATCTACTCGTGGCGCGGAGCCGACGTCGAGCACATCTTCCGATTCGAAGAAGAATACCCCGACGCCGAGCTCTACAAGATCGAGACGAACTACCGCAGCTCACCTGACATCCTCGAGATCTCCAACGCCGCCATCGCGCTCAACACGCGCCAATACGCGAAGGAGCTGCGCTCACACCGCCCCTCCGAGGGCTTCCTCCCCGCCGTCGTCCCTGTACCTGACAAGAAGATGGAAGCCGCCTTCGTCGCACGCCGCATTGATGAAATCATCGGAGAAGGCGAGATCAAGGGGCGCGAGATCGCCATCCTCTACCGCGCGCACTTCCACAGCATGGACCTGCAGATGGAGCTCACGCGCCAGCGACTCCCCTTCCGCATCACCAGCGGACTACGCTTCTTTGAGCAGGCGCATGTCAAAGACCTCGTCGCCTTCATGCGACTGCTGGGCAATCCCTATGATGAGCTTGCGCTACTGCGCATCCTCGCCATGTTCCCCCGCGTCGGAGCCCTCACCGCGCAGAAGATTCAGCAACGCTGGCTCCAGCAGCTGCGCGACGGCAATATCAAGAGCCTGCGCGGTGCCTTTAGCACCACCATGGGCACGCTCGCAGGCATCACCGCAGGACTACGCCCGCACTGGAGCGAGTTTCTCCAGATGATGGACAGACTTGAGAGCCCCGAGGGTTCCGAGAGCTCGGAGAGCGAGACTGGCGAGATCAAGTCGCAGCTCGACGCCAGTGAGCTCATCGCGCAGCTCACCGCCTACCTACTGCCCTACCTCAGAGCCACCTATGAGAATGCCGAGGACAGGCTCGACGACCTCGGGCAGATCGCGCAGGCAGCCCCCGCTGCAGACAGCCTCGATGACTTCCTCGCCGAGATCACACTACTCAGCCAGCTAGATACGCAGGCAGAGGACGGCAGTGCCGATGATGAGGACTGTGTGACGCTGAGCACCATCCATCAGGCGAAGGGGCTGGAGTGGAAGGTCGTCTTTGTCCTCTCGCTCTCCGATGGACTCTTCCCCCATCGCAAGATACTCGAGCGCGGCGATCAGAACGGATTAGAGGAGGAGACACGCCTCTTCTACGTCGCTGTCACACGAGCCGAGGACCAGCTCTATCTACTCTACCCGCGCTATAGCGGAGGCTATGATGCGCAATTCTGCCCCCCCTCACGCTTCCTCACGAGTCTGCCTAGCGAGATGCTCGAGGCATGGGATATGTTTGACTAAAGGGGGCTTCTCGCGAGATAAGATTTTGAGATGATTTTAGAGCTGGATTTTTTACGAACTGATGGCTCAGAGCGTCCTCTGAGACGAAAATTCGCGTAAAATACAGCCTAAAAGCGCTCAAAAGCTGCCTCGTGAAGCGATTTTGCGTATTTGCTTATTTAGAATAACGAGAATTTAGAAGCTCCCTAAAGCAGATAAACAAAGGGCTCACACCTACGTCTACTCTGATGTGCTCTAACCTATCAGGGCAACTCCCTGTTACTGAACGAAAAACGCACAAATCCCATCATCACACCAGAAAACTGGAGCAATCTCGAGCCCTAGTATCTAGACACGAAAAAGCACCCTACGAAACGCAGAGTGCTCATATAATTTGAAGGTGCATCTAAAAAGATGCCCCGCTAAATTACTTGCTAGGAACTACAACTGTAGTTGCAGGAGGAGTTACAGGAGCGGGCTCCTGCTGCTGCTGCTGCTGCTGCTGGCAAGAAACAAGTGCTGCTGCTGCGAAAGCAAAGATAGCGATAGTCTTCATAGTAATATTCTTAATTGTATAATGTTATAAGATGCCCAGCGACCAATTGTAGGAAGTGGGCTTAGGCAGAGTTTACTTATTTTCAGAGAAAAAGCAAGAAAAATGACGATATGACATCAAAAAAAAAACTTCATCAACACTCATTTATACCGCAAGAAGCTCAAAAAGAATAGTTAAGGAAAACACAAAAAAAGCACAAACGGAGCTGTAGTCTTGCAGACATAAAGAGTCCTTTTCGGTCACAGAATCGTATAACAGCTAATTATTAAGCATTTCAACCAAGAAAATAGAAATAATCACAGATATCAAAACGCACACACCTCACATCAAAACACAGACATCACGAAGTATGTCATACACAATCACGCTGATAACGAATGATGTTATAAGAAAAAATTAGTATTTTCTTCATCTTTATTCTTGCGCTGGAGAAAAAAAAACAGTAAAATTGGCGTGTATGAAACGCAAAATACTTCAACTCAGCATCGGTGCCAGCGTGTTAGTGGCTCTGAGTTCCTGCTCGTCCCCCACGGATGAGAACTTTTACGGCGATCTGAAAGCTACGCCTCGTAGTGAAGTCACACTTGAGGAAGACATGATCCCACCCTGGGTAGACGGCGGAGAAAGCATTGCCAACGTCCCCGCACATGCGAATACCCCCACCTACGATCGCAACAGCTTTGCCATCCCCGAGCCAGGCGAGACTGTCCCCACGACAGGTGCTAGTGCAACTCGCTCTCAGCAGGATCAGCCCGTCATCGTCAAGGATGCCCCCATCTCGGATCCCGCACCTCTCGATCCTGTCACGGGTCTCACTACTCCCGACCCCGTCACACCTGGTGCGAGCGTCGTCGAGTACAAGCCCAAGGTAACAAAGAAGAAGCCCAAGGTAACCAAGAAGCCCAAGCCACGCACCAAGAAAGCGCCCAAGATCACCAAGCCAAGCATCCTCGTCTACAAGGTACGCAGTGGTGACAATCTCTCGGTCATCGCCCAGCGCTGTGGTACGACCGTCTCGGCTATCCGTCGCGCCTCAGGCATCAAGGGCAGCACCATCTACGCAGGTCAGACCATCAAGGTCCCCTACACCCCCAAGGCTATGCGCCACATCAAGGCGACGAAGCGCGGAGGCAGCAGCAGCAAGAGTAGCTCCTCAAGCCGCAGCTCGGGACGCAGCTACACCATCCGCTCGGGTGACACCATCTCTGGCATCGCCGCACGCTACGGAGTGAGCTCCAGCTCTATCCTCAAGCTCAATGGCATCAGTGCCGCGGGTGCGCGCCGCCTCAGCATCGGTCAAAAAATCCGCATCCCTAACAAATAAGACGGAGCGATCGACACATAGCAACTCGAAACGACACATTCATACTCATGAACTCCCCCCTGCATGCACGGGGGAGTTTTTGTACTACTAACATCCCCCATCCCACCTACAGACCATGATCCCCGCCCCTCTTCAGAGAGCCTCCCGCCTCCTCCTCCTGACAGGCTCACTCACGCTACTCAGCAGCTGCCTTGAGCCCCTGCCACCCCCCCCCCCAGGCCCTCCCCCCCACCCCCGCCGGCCAGGAGCCGGCGGAGTACCCCCGCAAGGCGCGGAAGATACAGCCACCCCTAGGGCTCAGAACCCACACTCACCTGGCTCACACGCCCACTTTGCCGCGAGTGCAGGCTATCCCAATACCAGCCGCACGTGGAGCGATGATAGCCTCCTGCCCCAGCTCACGAAGAACAACTCCACGCTCATCATCTGCCTCCCCCAGCAGCGCGCGCGCCTCTACGTGAATGAGCAAGTCGCCATGGACTGGCCCGTTTCAACTGGAACGAACGGCCACCTCACGCCGACGGGCGTCTTCCGCGTGCTGGAGAAGAAGGAAAAACACCACTCCAGCCGCTACGGTCGCTTTTACTCTGCTTCTGGAAAGGTCATCAACAGCAATGCGGATAAGAAGGCAGGCGTGCCCGATGGCGCCACCTTCGCCGGAGCCTCCATGCCCGACTGGCCCCGCCTCACATGGGCTGGCGGCGGTATCCACACGGGACGCGTCGTGCCTGGCAAGCGTCTCTCGCATGGCTGTATTCGTACGCCCAATGCCATTGCCAAAAAGTTCTTCCAATACTCCCAGACAGGCATGCCCGTCTACATCACGCGCAATGTCGAGGACTTCTCCCGCGGCGGTGAGGTCGACCCCATTGACGTGAAGTACCGCCCCATCCCCAACAACGACTACACGGACAATCTCTAAGCTCCTCTGAGTCTAAGTACCTCCCCCCCTCTGCATGAATCTCCACATCCTGCGCTGTCACAATAGGAATCTCAACCTCGGGCTCAGCGTGCTCATCATGCTCGCCTGCGCCTACACACTCCAGCGCCCCGACATCAACGCGCTCCAATTCTACGGATCTATTGCGGCCAGTGTGGTCACCGTGCTCTGGGGGGGCTACTACTACCTACTCCACTACGTCGTCAATGAGAGCGGCATCACGCGCTGCCTGCTCACCAAGAAGCACTATGACTGGTCAGAGATCACGCATCTCGAGCTCCAGCGCAAGGAGCACAACTCGCAGCTCTCACTGAGCGTCGTCGGCACGCTCGCGGATGACGACGCAAAGCCACTGCGCCTCAGCAGCGAGCTGCTGCGCATGGAGTCCGTCGAAGAGCTCATCGCCGACCTCCGCGAGCAGGGCAAATTGCCCCCTGCCCCCATCGAGCCAGAAGCAGCAGTGCTGCCAGACGCGCACGACAAGCAGCCCCCCGCATGACAAAGTTTGTATACATACAAGCAGCCACGCTCTAGATACGCAATATTCTTAACAATCGCGATCTAGCTCTATCTTCGGACAGTGAACAAAAAAGACGAGAAACAAGGCTATTTTAGGCTTTCGTAAGCCCGATACATGGGCTATAATCCAGCCGTTATGTTACAAGCAGGTATTGTAGGTCTCCCCAATGTAGGTAAATCAACCCTTTTCAACGCTGTCACCCGCTCACGCAAAGCTGAGGCAGCCAACTACCCCTTCTGCACCATCGACCCCAATGTCGGCGTCGTCGAGGTGCCTGATGCACGTCTCGCCATCCTCGGTGAGATGACCAAAACGCAAAAGCTCGTCCCCGCCGCCATCGAGTTCGTCGACATCGCGGGGCTCGTGCAGGGAGCGGCTGAGGGAGCGGGATTAGGCAACAAATTCCTCTCCAATATCCGCGAGACTGACGCCATCGTGCAGGTCGTACGCTGCTTTGAGAACGACGACATCATCCACGAGCTAGGCTCAGTGGACCCGATCCGGGACATTGAAATCATCAACGCCGAGCTCATCCTCGCCGACCTCGGCTCCATGGAGAAGCGTCGCGACAGTCGCATGAAAAAATCACGCGGTCAGGATCAGGAGGCAAAGGAAGCGCGCAAGGAAGTCGAGCTCATCGAGAAGCTGCTGCCCCACCTCAACGACGGCAAGCCCGCCCTCACGATGGACCTCAGCGACGATGAGCGCCGCCTGATGAAGAGCTTCTTCCTGCTCTCGGACAAGAAGAGCATCTTTGCCTGCAACGTAAGCGAAGGCGAGCTCGCCGCCGCTATCAATGACCCCGACGCCCACCCCTACGTCTCCGCTGTACGCCGCTACGTCGCCGACCACCATGACGCCGAGGCCGTCGTCATCTCCGCGCGCATCGAAGAGGAGCTCTCCGAGCTCCCCGAAGACGACGCGAAGCTCTTCCTCAATGACCTCGGCGTCGAGGACTCCGGCGTCAGCGAGCTCATCCGCTCCGTCTACAGCCTGCTGGGACTGCGCACCTACATCACCACAGGGGTGAAGGAGACACGCGCCTGGACCATCCCCGCAGGGGCAAAGGCACCACAGGCCGCGGGCGTCATCCACACCGACTTTGAGCGCGGCTTCATCGCGGCACAGGTCGTCGCCTACGAAGACCTCATCGCCTGCGGCTCCATGGTGAAGGCCAAGGAGCAGGCCAAGCTGCGCATCGAGGGCAAAGAGTACGTCGTCCAAGATGGCGACGTGGTCGAGTTCCGATTCAACGTTTAATTCCCCCCACCTAGCCGAGCAGCTCGCCCTTACTTTCGGGCTGCTCGGGTACTCTTACAGGATACACCTCATTGACACCTCTTTATGGATTTTACCAACCCCCTCTTCTGGGCGGTGCTGCTGCCCTTTTTGTTCCTGTTCTGGGGAGTCTCCAAGCTACTGGATCACACACCCCTCCCGCGCACGCTGCTCATCAAGCTAGCGGTGCTGCTCATCGCGCTCGCACTGCTCATCCTCACGAGCTGGGAGATACTCGCGATCTTTCTGCTCGCCATCCTGCTCTCTGAGATCGCCTGCCGCTACATCCTGAGTCACGACAAGCACGCGCGCAAAGGGCTGCTCATCACGCTGACTCCTCTGCTCATCTGGCTGATGAGCAAGCTTCCCGAGCACCGCGCCCATCCCCGCCAGATCTTTCAAAAGCTCGCCATCCTCACCATCAGCCTCACGCTGCTGGGTATGGCGAGCTGGCAGACGCTGCTCATCTTTCTCACCGTCATGCTCATCTGCTATGGCGGCTGCCGCTACGCGCTGCGCCATGGCGCGCGCACACGTCGACTCATCCTCATCGCCCTCATCCCTCTCCTGCTCACGCCCCTACTCTACTACAAGTACGCGTACTTCTTTGGCCACGCACTGCTCGACGAGCAGTGGGACACGCTGCGCGACCTCATCATCCCTGTGGGCATCTCCTTCTATAGCTTTCAGCTCGCGGGCTTCTGCGTCGACACGCTACAGCGCAATCTGCCTATGCCCGAGTTGCTTGATTATATGAACTTTGGCGCCTTCTTCCCCCAGATCGTCGCGGGGCCCATCGAGCGACGCGAGCAGCTACTCCCCCAGCTCGAGCAGCTCGACATACGCTTCACAGAGGATAAGATACAGCTGGGGCTACGCTACATCATCGTGGGGCTCTTCTTCAAAATGGTGCTCGGTGACAACCTCGCGCTGAGTGTCAACCCTGATTATCCCAGCAACTCAGCATGGTACATCTGGTATAGCAATATCTGCTTTAGCCTGCGCATCTACTTTGACTTCTGCGGCTATGGACTCACGGCCTACGGCGTCGCCCACGCACTGGGGATCAAGCTGACGATGAACTTCCTGAGCCCCTACACCGCGTCGAATATCTCCGAGTTCTGGCGACGCTGGCATGTATCACTCACGAACTGGTTTCGCGACTACATTTACATCCCGCTGGGTGGCAACCGCACGCGCTTCTGGTTCATCAACACGCTCATTGTCTTCGCCATCTCGGGGCTCTGGCATGGCGCGAACTGGAACTTCATCATCTGGGGGCTACTCGCGGGGGTCGCCATTCTCACCCACCGCTTCTACAAAAAACTCGGCCTACGCATGTGGTCAGCTCTCGGCATCATGCTCACGATGAGCTATATGGTCTTTGTCTGGATGTTCTTTTACGTCAGCTCATGGGATCAGCTCATGCGCTTCTTAGGTATTCTTTTTACAGCAGAGAGCTATGATCTCATGCGCGGCTTTTATCACCTCACCACGGGCCGATTTGGTATCAATACGTCAACATCGCTGCTCGCCATCCTGCTGAGCTTTATCGTGATCATGGGTGAATACTTCTCGCTCAAAAAGACAAAAAATCCCTACGCTCTGCTCACCCACCCCATTTGTTGTACCGCCATGGTCTACCTGCTCGTGGTCTACCAATCCAGCGCGATGAACCAATTCATCTACTTCGCCTTCTAAGCCATGCTCAAGCGACTCCTCATCCTTAGCTTCATCGCTCTCGTCCTCGGCATAGCGACAAATGCGTGCTTTATTCTCTATCTCAACCCGGATTTTAACTTTTTTGGAAAACTCGCCAAAACAAGCGAATCTTGGGAGCAAGAGCTGAGGCTCAAGCATCCCCATGTCTACGTCCTCGCTGGAGGCTCCTCGGGACGCACGGGCATTGACCCCCAAATCCTTCTCGATGAATACCAGATCCCTCTCGTCAATGGTGCCATGGGCGCAGGATACGGATTAGCCGCGAATATAGCTATGGCGTGGGAGCATATCCGCCCACACGACACACTTATACTTAACATCGAACCAGAAATTTTATCAGGTACAGACACCCCTGTACTCAATGACTATGGGGTAAAAAAGCTCTTTCACGCCTACGGCTTTGGATATAGTCAGGCATCACCGAGCATCCACTGGGATTGGAAGGCGATGCTACAGCCGTTTTGGGGCGATTCGATGAGCATTGCAAGCTACATTATCAAGACACTCACGCTCCCAGAGAACGAGATATACTTCTATGAGAAAAACGCGCGCATTCACCGCTCTGGCTGGATGGAGGTACTCACTAAAAATAATTACCATCACCGAGCTATCCTCACTGATGATGTGCAATCCCTAGATATGTTCACGATCAATCCTCTTGCGAAAGAATTTCTCGAACGCCTCCGCCAAGAATGCCTCAAGCATCAGGTCAGCTGCATCGCTATGGTTCCTCGCACCTATATAGATGGATCAATGAGAGCCTATAGGTTATGGTATGCCTTACAACTCACGCGGCTCGGTTTTGCTGTACTACATGACCCAAAGATAGGAGCTATTACGACGACAAATTACTTCACGGATACGGCTAATCATCTCAACCGTGAAGGCTCACGCCACCATACACAACAGCTTGCTGAAAGCCTATTGAATGAACACTTTTGGACAGAGGAAGAGCTAATACATGAGCTAAAGAAACGAGGGTGGAACGATCAAGGTCGCAGAATACCAACGCCTGCACAAGCCACGCCTCAGTCATCGCAAAACAAATAGCCTACCTACGCATTGGCTAGTCTCAACGTCTTTGAATCTATACACTCAGCAAGCTATTATGAATATCCTATGCTTAATCAATACGGTAGAAGAAATTTACCATAATAGCAAAGTGTTATTATGGCGTACCCTACTGACCACATTCATCATCGGCCTTCTGGCGCACGGTGCTATTTTTTTACAATATTTTTATAATCATGATTCAGTTCTAGCTCTGAGCAGTAGCATCGACAATGGGCAGATCCAGTGGAAAATCATCTTGGGTCGCTTTATGCAGCCTGCTTACTACCTGCTTCGCGGTCATCTCGCTGAGGCATGGCTCATTGGCATATTATCGCTGCTTTGGATCTCTATCTCGAATCTACTAATTATCAAAATTTTTAATTTCAAATCTCTACTACTTCAATGCACACTATGCGGCTTGATAGTCACCAATCAAGCCCTGACCTACACGAATGCCTCGTGTATCCATGAGAGTGACACGTATGCACTCGCTTTATTATTTTCACTATTAACTGTATATGTAACGATTCGATTTCGCAAGGCATATTTACTAGCCCCTTTTTTCCTCTTTATTAGCTTAGGACTCTATCAGGCCTATTTAGCCGTCACGATGTCATGCTTTGCCATCCTGCTCATCCAGAAGCTTCTACATACTCAAGAGACGAAGCAGCAGATAGGGCATTTGTGCAAGAAAATCCTCTACACTATTCTCACGGCAGGCATTCTCTATCATGCATTTACACAAAGCTACTTCTACCTATTGGACATAGAAACGCGCAAGGGTACCAACGATGTTAACTCCGTGTACGTGATAGGAGCACAGACACTCGCCATCGCCCTTCTGGACACGTATCGATATTTTTTCTCTTATCTGATTGATCAGCTCACCTATCATGTTCTCATTGTTCGAATCATCAATGGAGCTCTTCTCTTGTTCATTGCCATCAGGATATCCCTATTCCTCCGGCATTCAAAGAGAGGCATAACTGACAAGCTGCTCTTAATCCTTCTCGTCATTTCACTTCCCTCTCTGTTGAATTTAACCTATTTCCTTTCCAAAGGAATGCATCATGAATTGATGGGATTCTCCTTGGTTTTTTTCTATGTGTTCTGTGCTACTTTACTCCCTCAATCGAAATCAGGCGATGCGGGGAAACTCGGGCAATACGCCATTGCGAGCATCTATGGTTTCATCTGCTTGAGTAATATCATTTATAGCAATCATCTCTACCTACTCAAAAGGCTCATTGCCTTGAATGATCAAAGCATGATAACTCGTATTATCGCGGATATAGAAGAAACGCCTCAATATATTGCAAATCAAACACCTGTTTTATTTGTTGGTACCACTTCTTGCTCTACAAGAAAGCGTTCAGGCTTTGAGCATCTGCGGGGGTACAGTACGAGCCATTTTAGCGGCTTCTCAATGAATTTCTCGCCCCCACACTATATCAAAGAGCATCTCAACTACCCCATCCGATTCGCAGAACACACAGAAGAGCTACAGAACAAGGCGCTCAGCCTACCTTCGTTCCCTCATCACGGCTACTGTCAGATGATAGACGGCACGCTCTTTGTGAAGCTCTCTCTCTAGATCATAGCGGAGGCGCATCATGGGAGATGCAAAGCATCTTGGATCCTTAAAGGTCTAGACCAGCCAGCGGGTCTGTGCAAAGCCCACAGGCAGCACTGGATCGCAGATCCAGCATGGCGTCAGTTCCGGTTCATTGGTACATGCCCGCGCGGCAAATGCTGCATGGTGGCAACGTCGCCAACTGACGCCCCCGTTTAGGATGCGCGCGAAGCGCGCCTGTTGTCTACCGTGGCAATCGCGAAGCGCGGGGGTGTTTACGTGCTAAGGGCTTCTTTTTCTTTGGCTGTTTGCTCGTCCTTTTCTGCTAGCTTGAGGAGACCGTCGCGTATGGCGGGTGTTTTGCTGCGCTCTGCCATTTTTCTATAAGCAATAGCGCGGTCGCGATAGAATCTGTAGTAATCAGACTCTATTTCTATACCCTTATTATAACTTTGTATAGCCTCTTCATAGCGCTGTAGCTCTCTATAGGCATTTCCTAGATGTCTCCATGGTTTGTCAAAATCAGGGTTAATTTCGATGGTCTTGAGGGCATCTTGGACAGCCCCTGTATGGTCGCAGAGTTTGTACTTAGCGTAAGCACGATTGTTGTAAGCCAGATCATTTTCAGGGTTGATTTCTATGGCTTGAGTACAGTCCGTTAGAGCTCCTTCGTAATCGCCAAGTTTGTTTTTTGCATCGCTACGATTGGTGTATGCTATATCATTCTTCGGGTTAATTTCAATAGCTTTACAAAAGTCTCTCAGTGCGCCCTCCTGATCGTTGAGTTTGATTCTGAGAACACCGCGAATATCGTAGGCATTATCATCCATCGGATTGATCTCAATGACTTTGCTGTAGTCGTTTTTTGCGTCCTCAATATCGTGGAGCTCGTATTTAACAAGACCTCGATTTGCGTATGCTAAATCATTTTTCGGATTGATCTCAATAGCTCTGTTGTAGTCCGCTATTGCACCGTACATATCGTTGAGTTGGCTTTTCTCAACGCCTCGATTCGTATAAGCTTGATCATACTTTGGATTGATCTCAATGGCACTGCTATAGTCTAATATGGCATCGCTATTATTACCGAGCTTACCTTTTACAATAGCACGAGCGAAGTATACCTCTGCGTTCTTCGGATTGATCTCAATAGCTCTGCTGTAGTTATCTATCGCTTCTTTATAGTCTTTGAGATAGCTTTTTGAATTGCCGCGATTAGTGTATGCTAAATCATTCGCAGGATTAATCTCAATAGCTCTGCTATAGTCAACTATAGCACCTTTATAGTCTTTGAGATCACTCTTTGAATTGCCTCGATTGAGGTATGCGGCATCATTCATAGGATTGATTTCGATGGCTTTATTGTAGTCTGATATTGCGCCGTCCATATCGTTAACTTTGCTTCTTGCATAGCCTCGATTTGCGTATGAGCTATCATGTTTGGGATTGATTTTAATAGCTTCGCTGTAGTCTTCTATAGCGGCGTCTATATTGTTTAGCTTGCCTTTAGTATTTCCACGATTGAAATATGCAGCAGTATTCTTAGGATTGATTTTTATGGCTTTAGTATAATCCTCTATTGCACCGTCATGGTCGTCGAGCTTGCTTTTTATATTGCCGCGGTTGATAAAAGCGCGATCATTATTGGGATTGATTTCTATGGCTTTGCTGTAATCTGCTATTGCGCCTTTCATATCGCCGAGCTCGCCTCTTATAATGCCACGAGTAAAGTATGAGGAATCGTTATTCGGATTAATATCAATGGATTTGGTGTAGTCAGCTATTGCACCTCCCATATCGTTGAGGTCATATTTAGCACTGCCTCGCATAAACCATAGTTCTGAATCTTCTGATTTTTCTTCCAGTAATGCATTAATAAGGAGGAGGCGTTTATTGAGATCTTCTTCGGCGTAAGCTTCAGCCTTTTCTTTGCTGAGTTTTGCTTCAGCAGCAGCATCTTGGCTATCTTCTCTTTCGGTGCGCATTTGCTTTAAGATTTCTTCCATTTCATCTTGTTTTGTCCGCAGAGTTAAAAGTTCAATTTTGGTAGTTTCTAAAAGCTTTTCTACATCCTTTTTTTCACGACGTCCGATAAATATGGGAGCTATGACACCAAGAGCAACACCTACCAGACCGATGATGATGGTGACCCAAGTAAGTGTTGTATTGGTGGTGTCGCTTATGCTACTGAGAGTGTAGTTATTATCTTCGATTACCTTGTCGACCGTGACTTGGTTGTCAGCGCGAACGTTATCAAGAGTGTCATCGTACTGCTCTTTGATGTAGGTGAGTTTCTCTTGTACAGTGTTGAGCTTGAGATTGAGTTGTTGGATCTCTGCTTGCTCAGCTGTGACGATGTGCTGGGCATGTAGGGGCGCGAGGAATAGAATGAGCAGAAGGAGGAAAAGGGATTTCATCGTGGAGGCAGGCGGTGATGTTTATACAATAATATACTTGTTTCGATGGGGGCTTTCAAGTTAAATGTTAGCAGATTTGCAAGGCGGTGGACGCTTCGCGTTTGCGACGGTAGGAGCTTGCCGCGCTTCGCGCGGGGGATAGACGGGGGCGTCAGTTGGCGGCGTTGACACCATGCTGGGTTTGCCGCGCGGGCACGTGCTTATCAATGCAGAACTGACGCCCTGCTGGATCTACGATCCAGCGCTACCTGCGGGGCTTCGCCCCACACCCCAGAAGGGCTATCCTCCTCACCTCGCTTCGCTCGGACGGGCAGGAGGTGTCCTGCCCTTTCGTCGTCTCATTTTGCAGTGCAAAATGTGCCCAGACCCGCCGGCGAACGATCGCCGGAGATCGCTTAAGGTCTATCCTCAGAGTTCTCGCTGCGCGAGAACCGCCCAAGAAAGTGTCTAGGGCTCTCTTCGTCTCATTTTGCAGTGCAAAATGCCTTAAGAATCCATCGACTTG
>CAYJLP010000024.1:0-20278 GCA_964371115.1 uncultured Akkermansia sp.
TGGGCTTACATAGCTCGCTATGCGCACCCAAACACCACAAATTCTCATCCAAACTACTAGCAAAATCCGAAGCTGCTAATTTTGCAAGATCCCCTAAATCATCCATCACGTTTTTCCTAGCCAACCCAACTTTTTTCTCAATCATGCCCCTTCTTCAGATCACTGCTATCTCTGGTACTGCCGTCCCCGTCCTCGGAGCCGACATGGACACCGACCGCATCATCCCCGCGCGCTTCTTGAAGTGCATCACCTTTGATGAACTCGCTGGCACCATGTTCGCCGACGAACGCTTCAACGAGGACGGCAGCAGCAAGAATCACCCCATCGACGCGCCCGAGTATGCGGGCGCAAGCATCATCCTCGGCGGGGACAACTTCGGCTGCGGTTCCTCGCGCGAGCACGCCCCGCAGGCCATCAAGCGCTCAGGCATCCGCGCCGTCATCGCCGAGAGCTTTGCCGAGATCTTCTTTGGCAACAGCACCGGCATCGGCCTGCCCTGCCTACGCGCGAGCCACGAGGACATCCAGCGCCTCGTCGCACACACGCAGCAGCACCCCACCACGGAATGGAACATCGAGCTTGACACCATGAGCATGAGCTCGGCTGATGGTGCCATCAGCGTCCCGCTGACCATGCCCTCCGAGCCCCGCGAGGCGCTCATGCAGGGCCGCTGGGACGCCGTCGTCGAGCTCATGAATGCCCCTGATGCCATCGCGCATCTGGCCGCGACGCTCCCTGCGCCCTCTGCTCAATAAGAGGGAGAGGGAAAAAACCTCTTTTCTCATCTTATGCTCATCCACCTATCCAACATCGTTCAACGAGGCATCATCGACAACACCACCCGCGGTCAAGTCGAGCTACGCCTCTGGTATCATCAGGACAAAGATCCCCTCGAGTACATCCTCGAGGGCGACTGCTGTCGCGATATTGCGGGCTGTCGCGTGAGCTTTGAGAATCGAGCGGCCATCCCCAAGCCCGAGGGAGATTGGGATGCACTCGTACAGCTCGCCCTGCTGTGCAAGAAGTTGCAGGCAGGTGACATCACGCTGTCGCGCCTCCAGCAGGATGAGAACAGCCAGCGCACGCTGCGCCGCATGCTCTCCATCGAGTTCTTTGCCGACACGCGCTTCCGCGTGCTCGTCGATGTGGACTACTTCGACTTTGACATCAGCCCCGCCGCATGGCAGCTCAACTGGGAGGAGGCCAACCTGCGCTCACTACTCAGCCGCGACAGCCTACGCGACCATATCAACACCTGCGTGGAGCTCTACAGCCTCCATCAGGTGAGCACAGACAGCGAAGACTTTGAGCGCTGCAGCTGGGATGAGGTGCTCAATCAGGCCGAGTCCCGCGCCGCCATCTACCGCACCATACGCGAGAAGTACTACGGACAGGACAACTCGCTATCGAGCACCGCCTACGTGCTCGACATGCCCCAGCTGCTCGGTCCCTGGATACGCGAGGATAGGCACGTCATCCCCAGCCGTGTGTACGATCACACGCGCACACTGATCCTCTTTGACTACCTCGAGACCGCGCACAGACGCCCCGTACATCGAGCGATGCAGCATGCGCTCTTCCACCACACCAATGAGCTCACACAGCTCGTCTCCTCCAGCCTTCAGCGGCTGATGGAAAAGAATCACGACATGCAGGAGCAGGCAGAAGAGGTCATGCAGCTCTACTCGCGCATCGTCTCGCGCATCCTCGCCACCATCCTACTACACCAGCAGAGCAAGAGGGAGAAAACACGTGCCCAGTACCGCGACATGCTCCTCGGGCGCGTCAAGCATCTCTACCTCCGTCTCAAGCAAGTCATCACAAAGCTCCCCGCGGGACTCGACAACGAGCGCGACATCCGACACACGGCGGTCAAGCTCCACGCCGAGCTGCGTCACTTCCGCTTAGAAATCCAGCGCTAAACTGCTTTTTTCGCGTCCCTTCTCAAACAGCACTCCACATGTACCTCTCAGCCCAAAGACGCGACTACATCCTACGCCTGCTGGCTGAGCGCGGTAGCGTGCGCAGTGCCCAGCTCGCACGCGAGCTGGGAGTGACCGATGAGACCATACGCACCGACCTCATCGCATTGGAAAAACTCGGCCAGCTCAAGCGTAGCCACGGTGGGGCCACCTACTGCATCCCCACGCACGCGGAAAAGAGCCCCGCCAGCCGCCTCCTGCTCCCCCTCATCCCTCTGCTCAAGCGCGAGAAGCTCATCTATCTCGAAGACAGCACCCTCAGCCGCCTGCTGCTCAAGCTCCTCGAGGACACGCCACTCCAGCTGCTCAGCAACGCCCCCGCCCTCCTTGAGACACTGCAAGCCCCCGCGCATCCCCACCACGTGATGAGCACGGGAGGAGTACTGCACAAGGAGAGCAAGCTGCTGCTCGGAGAGCTCGCGGAGAAAAACCTCCGCAGCATGCCCATGACCTGCTGCATCCTCGCCCCCGAGCACCTCACGCCAACCCACGCGGGCTATGTCAAGCTGCATTACCCCACGCATGAGCAAGCACGCTGGGTCGAGCAGGTGCATGCGCGCTGCGCGCGCTGTTTTATCATCGGGCGCCGCGCTATGATTGAGCCGTATCAAGAGATCACCAGCAGTGCTGTGACGCAGCCACTGCATACCACCACCATGTTCTCCGAAGGCGCAGCACCGCCCAGCAACTGGTCTCCGAGGACGATTCCTCAGGCACTCTTCAACCGCCTGCAGCTCACACAGCTCGTCGAGGCACCCGACCATGGTGAGGAGGCGTATTGAGCCAGCGCGGATAAAACGCGACAAAGCGACAAAATCATCTCATTCCCACGAGAATCCTTGACCTGCCCGCTCAAATATGTCATCATGTCTGAGCTTGACCGCTCTGCGGTGAGGCAAGACACACAGACTAGGGCCCCGTCGTTCAATGGATAGGACAGAGGTTTCCGGTACCTACAATGCGGGTTCGATTCCTGCCGGGGCTGCTCTACATCGTTCATCATGAAAAACTACTGCAACACACGTTGCAGTAGTTTTTCATTCATTCACACCCAATAGATTCCCTCATGTTTTCACTCGTCATCCCCCTCCTGCTCGCCAGCACGTCCTGTGCCGAGTCCTGCGGTGCAGAATCCAGCCCGAAAAGCGGCTCTTCCTCCTGCCCCGCCCCCCTTCCCTACCAACTCTCCTACGCCTACGCCATCGACGACGGCGAGATACGCGGAGCCCACGTAGACACGCCACGCGCCAGCATGAGTGTCTTCAAGATATTCATCGCCGCGGCCGTCCTCCAGCATCTCGATGAGGGCAAGACCAGCCTCGACACCGCCATCCTCATCCCGAAGGAAGAGTGGGAGCAGGACACCTGGAGCCCCCTTCAGAAAAAACACCGAGGCACGGACGCGAGCTTCAGCCTCGCCGCCCTCCTCGATGCCATGCTCATCGAGAGCGACAACATCGCCACGGATGCCCTCATCCGCCATATCGGCGGACTTGCGGGGCTCAACAAGACGCTCGCCGCCATGGGCATGCCTGATGTCGCCTTCCACGCCATGGAGAGAGAAATGCAGCTCTCCCACAGCCATGCGGCAAAGAATCAACTCAGCGCCAAGCAGGTCATCACCCTGCTGCGCGCACTGCGCCGCGGCAAGCTACTCTCGCCAGCCTCCACGCGCGAGCTCACCCGCCGCATGGAGGCCTGCGTCACGGGACGCGAGAAGATACGCGCCCAGTTCCCCGCCAGCTACACCGTGGGCAATCGCTCGGGCGGCTCGGGGCGCGATGCCGCAGGGGTGAAGCTCGGCGACAACGACGCGGGCTACATCCTACTACCCGACGGCCGCTGCCTCTATCTCTGCATCTTTATCAACAACTCCTCGGCCTCGGATGCTGACCACCTCCGACTCTTCCAATCAGTCTGCCAGAGTGCCACCCCTCAACCATAAACCACCCCACATAGACAAGATGAATATTTACGAAACCCGATTCACCGTCGCCAGCTACCACTGTGATGCCGCCGGCCGCTTGCGCCCCGATGCCTTCCTCCATTACTGCCAAGAGGTCGCCGAGAACCACGCACATCGTGAGAACTACGGCTACGACTGGGGCATGGCCATCGGTCTCATCTGGGTGATGAGTCAGGCCGATGTCATCATCCACCGCCATCCCCGCTGGAAGGAGGAGCTGCTGCTGCGCACCTACTCGGGCATCGCCAGCCCACTACAGGCGCGCCGCTGCGTCCAGCTCTACTCCGCTGATGGTAGCGAGCTGCTGGTGGAGGCCGAGCTGCAGTGGCTGCTCATCGACCTGCGCCGCCGCAGACCGACACCCTTCAAGAAGATTGACAAGGAGTTCGACACGCTCGATTCCAGCTTCACCGCCCCTGTCCCCGAGGAGGGATGGCAGCCTCGCGAGCAAGCCCCTGTCGCCTACGAGACAGGCTGGCGCGATCTGGATTTTCATGGTCATGTGAACAACGCATCCTACCTCATCTGGCTGCTCCACGCCATGCCCGAGCAGGCGGGAGCTCTGCGCCAATTCCGCATCCAATTCATCAAGGAAAGCATGTCAGGCGAGCTGCTGCACATCAATCATGAGCAGCTCGCAGACAGCGAGGACTGGACGCGCCACCAGATCAGCGATGAGGCGGGCAAGCCCCGCGCCACCATCACCTGCCATTGGGATAGCCTGTGAGTGAGATGGCAGCGCGCGCCTCACTGGTTCACTGCCCCTCACGGGGCACCCAGATGAGGCGGTAGTACTGCCCCTGCTCATCCTCATAGGCGGTGATGATATGCAGCGTCTGCTTGTCGCGATTCTCGTCTTTCTCATCCACTAGTGTCTGCAGATAGATACGCTTCACCCCTTTGAGAGAGGCGGGAGCATCGCACCAGCCTAGCTTCGACACGACGGGGCGCGACTCGGGGTTATACTTATTGTAGGAGATATCAATGAGGGGCAGGCGCGTCAGCTGCGCTTGCTGCTCATCGCCCTGTGAGGCGATCAGATAGTAGCGATACGCGTCCTGCGTCACCTCGCACCGAGCGAGTGGAGTATCAGTAGGCGCATCCATGCGCTGCCACGCGAGAGTCCATAGTTTCTCAGGCGTGCCACGGAGCTGGCAGTAGCGGAAATCACAATGATGCCACCTCATCGTTTCGAAGGACTCGATGAGAGAGCGATCCTCTGACGCCTTGCTACGCTCGCGCAGGACAGCAAGTGGATCCTTCTTCTCCAGAAGATGGTCGCGATAATCCACCACAAGGCGATGATGAGATGCCGCATGATCTCCACCTTGATAGCAGTGTCCTCCCTCTACTTGGAGTACAGCAGGGGCGATCGTGGCGGGGGCACTCCCCATCACCTTGCCCTTCGCATCCACATAGCGAGTCACAGTCTTGCGAAAGGAGTACATAGGAGACTTATAATCATGTCTATTCTGAGTCGAGGCGATGGGGAGATCTCGATAATCCTCCGACGTGGCGAAGCTCGCGCCACGATCGAGTTGACCGAGCAGCTGTCGCTCGACATCATACATGAAATGCCATTCATAATGGATCGTCAAGGGAATGATCAGATGCTCTATGATATGTACCTTCACCTCCAGCTTGAAGCAGGGATTCTCCACCTGCTCGCCTCGCTCTGATTCCCATAGCAGCGGGGGGAGACTCTCGAGCTGGTAAGAAATGCGCCTCACCGAGGCACCCAAGTGATCTAGGTGAACAGACTGCGCCTCGCCGACCTCGACGCGCGTGCCCTGAGCCGTCGGAGTCATCACGAGGGGGATACGCCCTGAGAACGACTTGATCAGATACATCAAGCCATCTCCATCGATGACATTCGTAGTCTCGATATCACCGAAGGACACCTCCATGCGCTGCTCTGCGGGGATCCTCACATCGAGCAGGAGAGGCTCGCGCTCCGTGGATGAAAACAGGCCATAGGCCATACACAACAACAAGCCCACCGCCACAAAGATGACCGTGAAGCCGATAAGAACAATTTTCTTGATCATGGTACATGCAGCATACACATCGACACTCCCCTCATCAAGGAAAAAGAGCCTCGCGCAAGCCGCCTGCACAGACGCGGCAATAGGGTCTAGTCACGATTATTTTTTGTCGAGGAGGAGTCTGCATATTTTCACTCAGAAAAAACACCGTGGCTACGGCATTTTTCAAAACTCACTCATCACTTCACTTTCATTTTTATGACACAAGCTTTCGTAACATTTGCTAATCTACACTTGATTAGTAGGATTAAAAATGATAAAACATAACTGTCCGCTACATCTCTTAATGGCAGACGACTCCGAACACACAAACATATATATATGAAAACACTTACCTCCGTACTCAGTATCGCCGCCCTCAGCTTAGCTGTCGCCTCCAGCGCCTTGGCTGGTGGAGCATGCGCCAAATCTGGTGCCGCTCCTTGCGCTATGAAAGCAACATGCGATAAAAAAGCAGCTTGCCCGAAAACAAACGCGTGTGCCAAAAAGGCAGCATGTCCCAAGCAAGCAGCATGCCCAGCAAAGAAGGGTTGTCCTAAAATGAAAAAGAAGGGATGCGGCTGCGCCAAATCCTGCAGCAAGTAAGCCACCACTCAGAGACTCCCCGCCTCCTCTCTCTAACAGCATCAGGCGGAGAATCCCACCGAGGTAGCCGAATCATTCTCTCGAAAAAACGCTAGGTCCGAACAACAAACCGATTCCCTACCTCATCGCGTAGTTGCACTCGCTATTACTTTCTTTTCATTAGATACAACGGGGACTCACCGATACACTGGTGAGTCCCTGCTTGTTTCTGGGCGCATGAGTGCGTGACACAGAGAGCTGCGCGCGCCAAAGGGAACCTCGCAAAATTAGTTCTGGGAAATTGTAGATTTCGAAAATGAGCGACACAGCACGCCTTTTGCAGCATTTTGGCGAGAATTCGCGGCTTTTTGGGCTTACATAGCTCGCTATGCGCGCCCAAACGCCGCAAATTCTCATCCAAACTGCCAGCAAAATCCGAAGCTGCTAATTTTGCAAGATCCCCAAAAATCAAAATTTCTATACTGACAGCCAAGCGGCTTTTCGCTATAATGCCCCCGCGCCCTCACTCCCTGCTTATGTCATTCACCCACCTCCACGTCCATACTGAATATTCGCTCCTCGATGGTATGATCCATACCAAGGACCTCATCAAACGCTGTGTCGAGCTCGGCATGGACAGCGTCGCGGTCACCGACCATGGCAATGTCTACGCCGCCATTGAGTTCATGATGGCGGCCAAGAAGCACAACAGCGGCGTGCTGCAGTGGAACAAGGAGAACCCCGATCAGAAGAAGCCCGTCTTCAAGCCCATCCTCGGCTGCGAGGTCTACGTCGCACCCACCGAGCGCGACACGCGCAAGCAGATCGCAGGGCGCAAGAAATACACCCACCTCATCCTCCTCTGTGAGAACAACATAGGCTGGGAGAATCTCGTCCACCTCGTCTCGCTCTCCCACCTCGAGGGATTCTACTACAAACCCCGCGTCGACATGGAGATCCTGAGAAAATACTCCGAGGGTCTCATCTGCCTCACCGCCTGCGTCGCCGGTCCCATCCAAGAATGGATCCTCCAAGACGAGCCGGAGAAAGCCGAGCAAGCCCTACTCGATCTCATTGATATCTATGGGAAGAACAACGTCTTCGTCGAGCTCCAAGACCACGGCATCGACGTCGAGCTGCGCTGCCTCCCCGAGCTCGTGCGCCTCGCGCGCAAGCATGACGTCGGGCTTGTGGCGACGAATGACGCCCACTTCCTCAATGCGCACGACCACGACGCGCACGACCTGCTCATCTGCGTGGGCACTGGGCGCAAGCAGCAAGATCCCAACCGCATGCGCTACCCCACCAGCGCGTACTTCAAGAGCGAGCAGGAGATGCGCGAGCTCTTCGCCGCCTACCCCGATGCCTGTGACAACACCACACTCATCGCCGAGCGCTGCAATGTCTCCATCATGCTCGACTCCACCTCATCGGATCGCTATCCTGAGTTCGATCCCCCCGACGGCACGCCCCGCGAGGAGTATATGAGAAACATGTGCATCGAGGGACTCGTCAAGCGCTACGGACAGCAGCGCGTCGACAGCGATCCCGAGCTCATGAAGCGACTCGACTTTGAGCTCAATGTCATCAATGAGCTGAAGTTCTCCAGCTACTTCCTCATCACCGCTGACTTCATCAACTGGGCGCGCGAGCAGGACATCCCCGTGGGTCCAGGGCGCGGCTCGGCGGCGGGCTCCATCGTTGCCTATGTCATGGGCATCACCGACATCGACCCCATTGAGTTCAGCCTGCTCTTCGAGCGATTCTTGAACCCCGAGCGCGTCAGCCCCCCCGACGTCGATATCGACTTCTGCCAGACACGACGCGGCGAGGTCATCGAATACGTGCGTCAGAAGTACGGCGAGCGCTGCGTCTCCCACATCATCACCTACGGCACCATGGGGGCAAAGTCCGTGATCAAGGACGTCGCGCGCGTGCTCGACATGAGCTACAGCGACGGCGACCGCATCGCCAAGCTCATCCCCCCCACCCCTGGCATGACACTGGAAAAGAGCCTCAAGGACAACGACGACCTCGTCAATCTCCTCCAGAGCAACACCAGCTATCAAGAGATCTGGAACTATGGGAAGAAACTCGAGGGCACCATACGCAACGTCGGCATGCACGCCGCCGGTGTCGTGATCGCCGACCGCGAGATCGACGACTACGTCGCGCTCACCCGCGACGATCTGAGCAATCCTCATGGCGAAGTCGTCACGCAGTGCGACATGTCCGCCATCACCGACGCGGGGCTGCTCAAGATGGACTTCCTAGGGCTCAAGACACTCACCGTCATGAAGGACGCAGAGCAGTACGTGCGCCTGCACACGCCCGACTTCCGCTATGAGCAGGTTCCCATTGATGACAAGGCGACGCTGGATCTGCTCAACCGAGGCGAGACCATGGGTGTCTTCCAGCTCGAATCAGGCGGCATGGTCAATACCTGCAAACGCTACGGCATTGAGAACATCGAAGACATCATCGCGCTGCTCGCCCTCTACCGCCCTGGGGCGATGCAGTTCATGGACGGCATGATTGAGGTGAAGCGCGGCCTCGCGGAGGCCGTCTACGAGCACCCGCTGCTCGAGCAGGTCTCAGGCATCACCTACGGTGTGATGATCTATCAGGAGCAGGTGCAGGCCGCGGCGAAGCTGCTCGCGGGCTACACGCTCGGCGGCGCTGACCTCCTACGCCGCGCCATGGGCAAGAAGGACGTTGCCAAGATGCAGGAGCAGCGCATCGCCTTCGTCGCGGGCTGCGAGAGCACGAACGACATCCCCGCCGACGTCGCGAATGCCATCTTTGATAAGATCCAAAAATTCGCCGGTTACGGCTTCAACAAATCTCACTCCGCCTGCTACGCCCACATCTCCTACTGGACAGCGTACCTCAAGGCACACTTCCCCGTCGAGTTCCTCTGCGGCCTCATGTCCAATGAATCGACCAATGAGAAGATCGGCATCTTCATCCAAGAGGCCACGCGCATGGGCATCGAGGTGCTCGGTCCCTGTGTGAACCGCTCGGGGGTGAAGTTCCAGCCCGAGCGCATGGCGAACGGCGCGCTCGCCGTCCGATTCGGCCTCGCGTCGGTGAAGAGCATGGGCGCGGAGACTGTACGCGTCCTCATCGACGAGCGTGAGAAGAACGGCCCTTTCAAAGATCTAGAAGATCTCTGCTACCGCATCCCCCCCCAGAGCCTGCGACGCAACCATCTCGAAGTCCTCGTCCAGTGCGGCGCCTTTGACTGGATGATTCAGACGCGCGCCCAGATCTTTAGCAGCATCGAGCAGAGCCTTGCCTCGGCGAGCTCTGTGCATCAGGACAAGGCCAGCGGCCAGATGTCACTCTTTGACATGATGGAGACCACCACACTCACCAACGACAAGCCCACCCTCATCCCCGAGTGGCCGAAGGACGAGCGCCTCCAATCCGAGCGCGACCTCACGGGAGCCTACTTCACGGGACACCCACTGGATAGCATGCGCGGCATCATCGACAACGAGCGCTACACCCGCATCGGCAGCATCCCCGACATGGGCGAGGACGAGATCAGTACCCGCCACAACATCGCGGGCATGCTCCGCGCCGTGGAGACGAAGATCAGCAAGAGTGGGCAAAAGTTCGCCATCGTCATCATTGAGGATTTCACCGGCACCACCGAGGCCCTCCTCTGGGGAGAATCCTATGCGAAAACAGCAGCCACCGAGGGCGCGCTCGTGGTAGGGAATTTCGTACGCACCAACGTGCGCATCAGCCTCGATGAGCGATCGGGGGGCAAAAAAGTATCAGCTGGCATGCTCGAGCTCTTCACAAGCAGACGGCGCGGCGTGGCGAAAAATAAAAACTACTACGAGATCATCCTCAACACCGCCCGCCACGGAGCGGCCGATCTCAGCTACATCAAATCCGCGCTGCGTGAGCACGCAGGCGGCATGCCCGTGCACCTCACCTTCCGCAACTCGCTGGGCTCACGCCTCAGCATCGAGCTTGACGAGCGCTACCGCATCGAGGAAAGCCAAGAACTCGACGACAAACTCTCCCTCTATCTCTAAAACCGCATCACGCATCTATTTTTTATTATGAAAACATTTCAAATCTTCTTTGGCGTTTTTATCCTCATCGCCTGTCTGGGTGTTATTCTCCGCTTCAGCCATGACGACAGCGAGCTGAGTGATCTGAGCTGGGACGCGCTCATGTTCTGGAAAGTAGACCAAAAACTCTCCGATGAGCCCGAAATCGAAATGCCCAAGGGTGGAGTGAAGGGCAACGCCCTTGCGCTGCACTGCTTCAAGCTACAACTGCAGAATGAGGCCAAGAAGAACATCGTCTTCTCCCCTCTCGCCACGGGCATGCTGCTCAATCAATGGAGTGAGATCACCAGCAACATCCAATCGGGCCTCATCCAAAAGCTCCTTGAGAAAAACGGACTGACGAGACTCAATACCGGCATGAGCAACAGCCTCAGCGGCATCGTCATGCCCATCGTGGACAGCGAACTAGCGTTGATCGACAGTGCCGCCACGCGCGAGCTCGCGGTTGTCCCCTTCACCACCAACCGTGTACAAGCCGTCATGACCATCAACAACTGGGTGGATGTCAATACGGAGGAAACGATCAAAGTCGCACTACCCACAGCATCACTGACCCCCCACACACAGCTCATCTCGTTGAGTGCACTGAGCGCACCCTACCAGTGGCTACATCCTATGCATCGTGATGAGAACAAAGCTATTACCTTTTATGACGAGGAGAGCTCCAGCTCATACTATGTGAACACCATCCGCATGAATGCACCGCTGCGCTATCTGAACGAAAGCGACTTTCTCGCAGTGGCTCTCTTTTTCAAGACGGAAAATCTGAAAGCACCCCGCACCTGTTTGCTGATAATCATGCCGAAGTATGAGAAGCTGCGATCCTTTGCGCAGGAGCTCGAGCTGGATAGACTCAATGCGATACGTCAGCTGCTGGCGACGACAGATGCTATACGCACTGAGCTGCGCATGCCGAGCTTCCAAGTGCACCCTATGCTCGAATCACAAAAGGAGCTCTTTACACAGCTGGGGTTGGGAGCCTTATTTGACACGGAGCATGGCTTTGGGAACTTGAGCACGCGCGCATGCAAAATGCAGGATGTATGGCAGATCTACAACTTCCAAGCGATTGCTAGTAAAAAATCTACGAGCAGCGACAGTGAATACAGTGACCATGAGGAGTATGTGAGTGCCTTTGCCCTGAGTATCAATCGTCCTTTTATCTGGATGCTAACGGATCTGACGACAGATGCCGCGCCGCAGCTGATGGGGGTTGTAGAGAAGCTGTAAATATCTCTAAATTCATATCATTCTAAATAAGCAAGTATAGAAATCGCTTCTGCAAACAGTCTTGAGTGCTTTTAGGCTATCATTCCCTTCCTGCTTCGCAGACATCAGGCAAGACATCTCTCACGACATCGCCTCGATTGTTATGCGATCTGTCCCGAAATATTCATCTCATGGGTCACTGTGAGCCATTCATCCGAGAAAATCAAACTCTAAAATCTTACCTCTCGGTCCCCCCTATAGAAAACACTCCATGAATAATTCCACCATTTCCAAAACACATATCAACTACATTGATATAGCAAAAGGCATAGGCATTCTTTTAGTAATACTAGGGCATTCCATCGTCTGGACACCTCACTACCCTCTTTTATCCTGCTTGATTTACAACTTTCACATGCCTTTCTTTTTTATTCTAGCAGGCATGGTTATTTCTGACAAACACAGCTCGTGGAGAATCTTTTCATCTAGATTTACCAAATTCATTCCCTTGTTGCTACTTTCTACAATATTGTATATCCTTTTCAGAATAGATTCAGAAATAATCAACTCGAGCAATATAAAGTTTTTTTTATTCGAACATTTTGCCATTGAAACTGGCGATTTATGGTTTTTATGGGCTCTCCTGATAGCAACTACGCTCACCGCCTCACTACGCCGTATTCCCTATGCAGGTATAATCATCTTGCTTATTGCAATTATTGCGTACTACCTCAATGAAGCATGCGTATTTAATTATTTTTACCTACTTGAGGGACTCATATGCGCACCATTTATCTTTATCGGTTATTATCTAAAATCGCGCAACTTTCTATTGTTCCGACCTTCCCTATTTCTATTCATTGTATCGGTAGTGCTATGGTGCTTGATTTCCTTTTACGCGGGAAAACTTCTACTTTTTGCAGGAATTTTTCCTCGCGGCGCGTGGAATATCCTTGCGGCACTAGCTGGATCGTATGTCTTTCTATCCCTTAGCAAAGTCATCGACAACGTAGATAACAAATATACAATCACAGCAATAATCAAAAAATTTCTCATTTGGACAGGACAACTCAGCTTGGTAATCCTATTTATTCATCATTGTGAAAACCATCTTATCTTGCCATTCATTCAAAAGCAATACTCTGTACCTGTTGAGCTTATTTTTATCTCACGCCTCGCGTTTATTTTTAGCGTGCTCCTTATTTACATACAGATAGCAAAGTATTTTAAGCAAAGAAAGGCTTAAGGGAGGCTTCTTGCGAAGGCAGATTTTGAGATGATTTTCACGAACTCTCCTCTCAGAGTGTCCCCTGTGAGGAGAGTTCCTGAAAATTAAGGTAGATACGATTAATCAAATGTGCGAATTTTTTTTATAACATTTTTATACACCACTCAATCAATACTGTAAATTCATTAACTAATATCACCTCTTAATTACCCCTTTGTACGAGCAATAAGACACACATAGATCAATCTAGCGGGGGGAATATACTTGTCTTCGCCCTCCCTCTTGTGTATCATACCTCCATGCAAGAAGCTCTCAAATCTCTTTTAGCCGAAAGCCAAGCCTACGTCACACGCCTTCAGGACATCCCGACCCCTTCTCCTGAGCTTCAGAAGCTGGCACTGCGCAGCGCACGTGAACTCCAGCGCAGCATCCACCGCTTTGACTCCAAGCTCATCCTCATGGCTACCATCGGCTCCGTCAAGAGTGGCAAGTCCACTCTCAGCAACTGTCTCGCCCGTCGCGAGCTCTGCGCCACCCAGCTCGGTATCGAGACGACACGCCTCCCCCTCATCGTGCTCGCTAGCAATGATGGCACTGAGCGCATCGAGCTATTCTCCCCAAAAGCCGCCCACGAGCTTGATGAGAAGGAGCTCTTCGAGCTCGTCATCGACCACCTCCGTGGTATAGATGAGGAAAATTTCAACAAAAAAATCACCCTTGACCGCCGTCCGCTCAATCAGAATACGATCGACGCATGGGCCATGGGACGCACGCAAGCCCGCTGTGCTGCCATCTACCTCGTCGAGCCTGACGCGACGCTGCTCCAGTCCAAAATCGCGCTGATTGACATGCCTGGCATGGACGGTCTCAACTCGAACTGGCACGATGAGAAGCTCCACGCATGGATGAATCAGAATGCCGACTACTTCCTCCTCGTCCAGAGTAGCTTTGCCGCGCTGACTCCCGACACGAGTCAGTACCTCAAGCAGGCGATGGAGCAGTCCCCCCGCCCCATCCGCGTCGTGCAGAATCGCATCGAGGCTCAATTCTGGAAGGGGCGCGACGGTCTCAATGAGCAGCAGACGCGCCAGCAGATCAACACGCAAAAGAACCTCTCCGATATCCTCAAAAAGATCATCCCCAGCAGCTCCGTGAATGCGGGCTTCGCTTGGTGGCAGCTGGAGGACAAAATCGAGGGCGACACCATCAGCACGGACGCCCAAAGTGCTGAGTCGAATCTCACCGACCTCGAGTCTGACATCCTCAGCGATCTGAGTGATAGCGATCAGGTGCTGGAGAAGAACTCGCTGGATCACCTCCACAAGACACTCGAAGAGATCGACTACAATCTCAAGGAGCAACAAGAAAGTGCCGAGAATCACCTCTCCCACCTCCACAAGCTGGAGAGCGAGATCAAGATGCTGCTCGACAAGGCACGCATCCGCGAGGCGATCGAAAATCAGAACCTCATCGACGCGCGCCTCCGCAGCAAGTACCTCGCCGACGAGGCAAAGGACAATCTCAACCGCCGCCTCGACCAGATCCTCAATATCGAAGTCGATGGCTACTTCCCCAAGGAATGGCTCGATCACAGACGCACGGGCGAGGAGCTCAACCGCATCCGCATCAAGCTCGAAAACGACCTCGCCGAGGTGGCCTCCGAGCAGGAGACCCACGTACTCGCTCCCGAGAAATACTGCGAACTCACCACACTTGAGAAAGAAAAGATCGCCACCTGTGCTGGCATCCTCCAACGCCGCAGCGCCGAGGACATAGAAAAAGACCTCGTCAGCACCATCCTAGAGGCTTGGGTGAATATCCCGCTGGATAGCACCCCCTTCGCACTCGGTGAGCTGAACAGTCGCAAGGTGCTCGGCATCATGGACAAGAAGTACAGCTACATGGACGTCGCCCCCCAGTGGCGCAGCATGGGTCGTGACACGATTGCGAAGCGACTCAACGAGTGGCATCACCTCGTCAACGAGCAGTTCAACACCTTCATCAATCAGCGCATCGCCGCGCTGGAGAACTGCCTACTGCTCGAATGGGAGCGCTACCACAAGTCCGAGCAGGTCGGTCGCACTGGCACACAGGCAAAGCGCGACATCACCAGCACCGAGGAGCTACGCGAGCAGCTCGCCCCCGTCCTCCATCACGCCCGCCAGCTCCACGCGAGCAAGTAGGCGGCGCGATCACAGATCCCTCCCTCACCCAGCGGAGTCTTTCATCACGAGGGACTCCGCTTTACTCTTTGTTTTTATGAAAACTCTGCTTCTTCCCCTCCTCTGCCTCCCCACCTTGCAGGCAGCACCCAGTGACTCGACTCAAACAAAGCCACTCTTTACCAACGACTACTTGCAGAGTGCCTATGATCATGGGGTAGAGTGTCATGATTCGATCAGGGCTAATCTGGGCAAGGACGATCACGCTTCCTTGAACTCCCTGCGTCGAGAGATAGACAAACGCAGCCAAGCCGCCACCCAGCAGCTCGAGATCACCATCCCATGGCTCAGCGAGCTCGTCTACCAAGCGACGACCCGCTACGCACCCCTCCATCACGATGATAGCTGGGTGGCGAACTCCATCGCCTCGGCCGACATCGCCGCGACACTGCTCCAGCGAGGCTACGATTTCTGCTGGCTTGAGTGTGCCTCAGGGTTTCGATTGTGGAACCCCGACTACTGCCACCGCGATCTAGGCTACCTAGAGCGTGGCATCATCATGGAGAAGGGCGTGCTCCATGTCCTCTCACGTCGTGTCTCCTTCCCCCTCGGTGATCGAGATCCCGAAGAAATACGAGCATCACACCTACACCAGCACATGGGAGGAAGTATCAAAATCATCTTACAACGGCTCAAGCCCGCGAGTCTGAACGACGCGCGAACATGGCGCGATGTCATCAGGCTCGCCAGCGAGAGTCACAGTGCATGGTATGACAAGCGCTCCATACACATCACGAGCCACCCCTTGAGTGAGGATGACTACAAGCAGCTGCTCAGTACAGTACGCACGCTCAAGGTCACGCCAAAGAAGCGCTACTCTGCCGAGCAAGCTCTACTCGCGGAAAAGATCTATTCGCAGCAGGTGCTCGACTTTGTGGACGAGATTTGGACCTATAGCCTCTATGGATTTGATAGCAAGATCGAGGGCGTAAGCTTCCGAAGCAACGCTGGACACGACGCGTTCCATCTCACGCCCTATTATCTCCATGACCGCTTCTTCGCATCCATCATCGGCGAGTTAGGCAGCAGTCTAGACTCCTCCTCCCCTCTTCCCGCCCCCTCTCCATCCTGCGCATCTGCGCACCCTATCAACCCATAAGCACTTTCATCCTTCATTATGAACAGTTATTGCTCTATACTATTGCTCGCCGCGAGTATGCTCACCTCGAGCGCCGCCTCTGCATCATCAGAGAAGATCATGCTAGGAAACAACATCATCGCCAATGTGAATCAAGAGGTATCCCCTCTCTTCCATGTCAAGTCTGCCGACTATTCCTACGCCGAGCGCCGTGCCATCATGAATCGCATCCTCAAGCTATCGGGGAAAGCCAACCTAGGCCGCTCGCTGGACTGGGCGCGCGAGGGAGTCAAAAAGAATATCCCCAAAGCGCGCTTTCTCTACGCTCTGCACGCGCGACACGGCATCGTCATTGATCAATCTTACCCCGACATGCTTGAGCAGCTTGAGCTAGCGGCGCAGGAGAACTACGCCCCTGCGATCTGCGAGCTAGCCGATGTCTACCAACAGGGACTGGGCGTCACTGCTGATAAAACGAAGGCTCTCGAGCTACTCCACCGCGCAGCACAGCTCGGCGACAATGAAGCCCGCTGCAAGCGCGCGCTGCTCTTGCGAGAAATGGGCTTTGACAAAGAAGCCACGGAGCTGCTCATCGAGCCTGCCAAGGCAGGGATAGCCGACGCGCTCTTTGCCCTCGGCGTCGCCTATGCCAACGGCATCGCCATAGAAAAAAATGAGCTCAAAGCACTCGAATGCTTTGAGCAGGCAAGTAGCAAGGGGCACATTGCCGCCCTCGGAGCGCTGCGCGCCATGTACCTCCACGGCATCGGCATACCCGCCTCGCCCGAGAAAGCGCGAGAGCTCACGGGCAAGCTCGAGGCGATCATCGTCTTTGACACCTTCATCCAGAGACGCAACCACGCCTTCAGCGTCGCCTGCAAGCTCGCAGGACGCATCGTACGTAACGACAAAGAAGGTCGCTGCGTGCTCAAGCAGAAAGCGCAGGAAGGCAGCGCAGAAGCCCACCTCGCACTCGGGCACGCCTATCTATCAGGCTATGGAGGCGATAGAAACGATTACAAAGCCATCGAGCACTACCTCCTCACGGACAAAGCGGGCGATCCCCACGGCGGCTTCCTCGCGGGCGTGCACCTCATGCACAGCGACCCGAAGAGAGCAGAGCCTCTCCTGCGCTCCGCGATAGAAAAAGGTAGTGCCTACGCCCCTGGGACTCTAGCCCTAGCCTACCTCTACGCCCCGCACAATCCCTTTAGCTTTGAGCAGGACGAGCGCAAAGCGTATGAACTCTACCGACAGGCAGCATCGCGGGGCAACGGGGCTGCCCAGTTCATGCTCGGCATCATGCTCTACAACGGCATGAGCTGCCAGCAGGACAGGAAAGAAGCCCGTGAATGCTTCGCCAAGGCCGCCGCGCAGAATCACCCACACGCCCACACCTGCCTCGCGAAGTACGAGCGCTTTGACCCGCTGAAGGAGGGAGGCTACTCTCGAGAGGAGCGCGAAGCGCGCGCCTTTGAATACTATGCCAAGGCGGCAGAGCTCGGAGATGATCATGCGCAATACCAGATGGCATTCAAAGCATTCACCCAAAATAAAATAGACAAGGGCGTCTACTGGCTCGAGCTCGCCGCTGAGCTCGGCAACGAAGCTGCGATGGAAGAGCTCGCCAACTGCTACATGCAGGGGCGTGGCGTCGCCAAGGACTTCGCCAAGGCCGTACGCATGTACGAGCCTCTTGCCCTGCTCGGTCGCCAGGCCGCCTGCCTCAGACTCGCAGACATTTATGAAAAGGGGAAGGGCGGCGTCGCCCGCGATGCGAAAAAGGCATTCCACTGCTACAAGCGCGCCTACCGCCCCCACCTCCCAGGGGCACGGAAGATCGTCGACCTCTACCTCTGCTCCGAGCTCGATGAGCTGCAGAGTCCACGCGCGGCCTACGACATGCTAGAGAATCTCTTGGATAGCTTCAAGAGCGACAACTATGATCAGTACCTCCAGCTCCAGCAGCTTCTCAAGTTCGGAAACAACGACTTCTCCATGATCTGGGGTCGCGAGCTCAAGGCCTGCGAGCATCGAGCTCGATCAGGCGATGCCAAGGCTCTGCATCAGCTCGCCGTCCACCACCTCCGAGGGGAATCTAGCAATGACGCGAAAAAAGCCTTTGAATACCTCAAGCAGGCGGAGAAAGCCGGCTCGGCCGAGGTACTGCTCGACCTCGCCCTCTATTACCACAAAGGCATCGCCGCCCCCGCTGATCATGCCAAGGCTATCGAGTACTACGAGAAGGCCATCGCCGCTCAACCCGATGGCAAGATGTACCTCTTTGCCAGCCTCTTTGCAAAGCAGAACGAACACTACCGCCACGGAATGACGCAGGGCAAGCAGTACTTGCAGATAGCATGTGAGAAGGGTGAGCCTGACGCCATCTTCTTCAAATACATCAAGCCGGATGCCTTCTTGCTGCGCGAGCCAGAAGCCCTGCGTGCCCTCTGCGCTCTCGCCGATACAAAACATTTTCCCGCTCTGTTCGTCATGATGAATACGCTCACGGGACACGCGGCTCCAAAAGACAAGGCGACAGCAGAGCGCGCGCTCACGTACACCTTCGAGCTCGCCGAGCGGGGCTATGCTGCGGCTCAATTCAAGCTCGGCGTCTACTATCAAGAAGGAGTTGCGTCTGTGGGGCTCGCTCCCAATCGCGAAAAAGCCATCAAGTGGTTTAGCTTCGCGGCAAGGGGCGGGCACAAATGGGCACAGAACCGCCTCCGCAAGCTCCAGAGCGAATAAGCCAAGCCCCTCTTCCTTTTGCTGAATGAAAAGAACTTTTCGCTCAGCAAAAGGAAGGCGTGGCAGGAAGCTCCGCTACAGGAGCTATCGCAATATTTCATTTACAGGTCTAGCAAATGCGCGTATAATCTGTGTCGTAACACAAAGAGTTCTATCCCCCCGCCCTCTCATCTCTATGGACCTCGACGATCTATTAGGCAGCAGCTATCCGAAGAAAAACCCCCAATCCCAGAGTGCGCGCTCCTCTCGAGTCGTCACGCCAATTGATCTGCTCATGCAGGCCGCCGAGCAGGGCAACGCCGACGCCATGCTCTACCTCGCGCTCATGTACCACAACGGAGATGGAGTGCCGCAAAACCTAGACAAGGCCATCAAATTACAACACGCGGCCGCTCAGGCGGGGCATGCCGACGCGCAATTCTCCGTGGCTTGCCGGTGTTTGACCGGTGAGGGAGCCAAGCAAGATAAGCGCGCCGCCTTCCAATGGTTCCTCAAGTCCGCAGAGCAGGGGCACGCCCATGCCGCCTTTAATCTGAGCCTCTGCTACAATAATGGTGAGGGGACGCGACGCGACCTCAGAGAGCACCTCGTCTGGCTCAAACGTGCCGCTGAGGGAGATTGCGCGGAGGCGCAGCACCTACTCGCCTCCTTCTATGATGAGGGAGTGAGGCTGGAGCAGAATGATGCACAAGCCGTTCACTGGTACACCCTCGCGGCTGAGAGTGGTATAGCCGAGGCGCAGTACAGCCTCTCGCATTACTATTCCCAAGGAATAGCTGTCCGCAAAAGCCTGAAGAAAGCAACTGAATGGTGCGCCAAAGCCGCCAAACAAGGACTACGCGATGCCCAGCACAATCTCGCCGCCTACTACTACCACGGGCATGGCGTCCACAAGAGCTACAAACAAGCCGCTATTTGGTACGAGAAAGCAGCAGAACAAGGAGATGCCCAAGCCCAATTCAACCTCTATATGATGTATAAAAGAGGAGAAGGAGGGCTCAGCAATCAGCCGCGCGCCGCCCACTGGCTGGAGCAATCCGCCAAGAGTGGTCACGATCAGGCGCAATACAGCCTCGGCTTGAACTACTGGCTGGGTAGGCACGGCTTCACCTGCGATGAGACCAAAGCCGTGTATTGGTTCGAAC
>CAYJLP010000025.1:0-18786 GCA_964371115.1 uncultured Akkermansia sp.
CCGAGGTGCTCGAGGGCATGCAGCTCCCCCGCACTGATATCCTGCCCCTCTTTGCCCGCCTCGGGCTAGGCGAGCAGCAGCGCATCTTTCAGCCACGCGGTTCATCCCGCCGCATCGTGCTGGCGACCAATGTCGCGGAGACCTCCCTGACCATACCCGGTATCATCTACGTCATCGACAGCGGGCAGGCGCGCATCAGCCGCTACCTCCCAGGGCGACAGATCCAGCGTCTGCAAATCGAGCGTATCTCCAAGGCGAGCGCGCGCCAGCGCGCGGGCCGCTGTGGTCGTGTCTGTGAGGGCGTCTGTATCCGCCTCTACAGTGAGGAGGATTTTGACTCGCGCGACGACTTCACCGACCCTGAGATCAAGCGCAGCGCGCTCGCGGGTGTCATCCTGCGCATGAGTGACCTGCAGCTGCCGCCATTGGGAGAATTCCCCCTTCCCGATCCCCCCAGCGCGAGGCTCATCAACGAGGGCTACCACTGCCTGCGCGAGGTCGGCGCGCTCGACCGCAAGGACAAGCACCAGCTCACGCCCATAGGCAAGGAGCTCGCACGCCTCCCCCTCGACCCACGCCACGGCCGCATGCTCATCGAGGCGAAGAAGGAAAAAGCCCTCCCCGAGCTCCTCGTCATCGTCTCCGCACTCAGCATCATGGATCCGCGCGAGCGTCCTAGCGAGCAGGCGGCGAAGGCCGATCAAGCCCACGCCCAGTGGCGCAGTGAAGAGAGCGACTACCTCTCCATCCTCTCGCTCTGGCGCAGTGCCGCCGAGTTCCAAGAAGGACGCCGTGGCTGGAAGCGCAACCAACTGCGCCGCTGGTGTCAGAAAAACTTTATCAGCTACCTGCGCATCATCGAGTGGCACAATCTCGTGCTCGACCTCGCCAGCACCCTCGCCCAGAGCCTGCGATGGAAGATCCCCGCCCTGCCCGCCGAGTCCGAGCAGGCCATCCCCGCCATGATACACCGCAGCATCCTCGCAGGAGCTCCCCTGCAGGTCGGTGTCTACCGCCCCGAGGAGAAGAACTACCGAGGCACCGGCGGGCGCGAGTTCGCCATCTTCCCCGGCTCAGGACTCTTCAAGCGCAAGAAGCGCCCCGAATGGATCATGGGCAGTGAGCTCGTCGAGACCACGCGCCTCTGGATGCGCCGCTGCGCGGTGCTCGAGCCCATCTGGATCGAGCAGATCGCCCCCCAGCTCTGCAAGTACCACGCCTACGACCCCCAGTGGGACGAGACACAGGGGCAGGTATTTGCCAAGGAGAGGGTGAACTGCGGCGGCCTCACCATCATTGATGGCCGCCGCATCAGCTACGCGCGTGTGAATCCCGCAGGCGCGCGAGAGATCCTCATCCGCGACGCCATCCTCGGCGACAAGCTCAAGGACAAGAACGCGCCCTACCTCCGCCACCTGCGCCGCATGCAGGAGGAGGTGAAGGACATCGAGGCGAAGCTACGGCGCCGCCACCTGCTCTGGTGCAGTGAGGGGGTGTTTGCCTTCTTCGACCGCCTCTTGCCCGCCGACATCACGAGTGCGAAAGCACTCCAACGCTGGCGCGATCTGGAGGAGAAAAAGAACAAAAAAATCCTCTTCATCCCCCGCGACGAATGCGTCTACCCCGGTGAGGATGAGGTGCCGAAGGAATTCTACCCCGACGAGGTCTATTCTGCGACGGAGCCCGACACGCGCTATCCTGTCTACTACAGCCACGACCCAGGGGCGGCCGACGATGGGATCACGCTAGGTGTGCACATCGACCAGCTGCCCAGCTTCCCCGACTGGCTGCTCGGGTGGAATGTCCCCGCGCATCTGCCGCACCGTGCCGAGATTCTTTTACGTCTGCTGCCGAAGGATATACGCGTCTTCATCCAGCCCCTCGGGCAGGCGGCCGAGGACTTTGCTGAGCTCTGGTATGATCGCGCCCCCGATCGCCCTGTCGAGCAGGCACTCGCGGAGTTCGTCATGAAGCGTACAGGAGGAGAAAAACTCTGCCACGCGCGCCAATTCGAGGGTGCGCCCAATTTCTCCCAAAAGCTCCTCCCCGAGAACGTGACCAAGATCTGGGTCTACGATGAGAAAAATAAAGAACTCGCCTTTGGCAGCGACATAGACGCTATCCGCGAAAAGCTCCAATCCTACCGTGAGAAACGCTTCGAAAAGCAAGCGGCGCGCGAGCAGAAGAAGCATTTTTCTGATAGCCCCATGACGCGCTGGGACTGCGGTGAGCTGCCCCAGCAGCTCCCCATTGGGCAGTCCATCGGCTACCCCGCCCTCTGTGAGGAGAGTGAGCGTGCGGTGCGCGTGCAGGTCTTCACCGATCCTGCCGAGGCCGCCGCTGCGCACCGACAGGGCATCATACGCCTCGCGCTACTGCGTCACGGCGACTTTGTCAACCACTTCCGCAAATCGCAAAAACTCCCCATCACCGACATGGAGGAGCGCATGGCACTGAGCACGCTAGGCTGCAATCCCAAGAGCAACATCCCCGAACTCATCGTCTGCGCCATGGAGGGCGCGATGCACCTCGGCGCGCAGCCGCTGCTCATGGGGGATTGCAAGCTGCCACGCACGGCTGAGGAGTTCGACCGCGCCTGCCTCCAGCTGCGCGAGAGACTTTTTGACATGCTCAAAGGCCCGCTCGCGCGCCTCTGGACACGCCTCGTGGAGACGGACAAGGCGGTGCGCCTCTACGCGCTGACCGCGGGGCGCGATCGCTTCGCGGCTCAGATCGCAGAGGAGCTCACGCGCCAGTGGCAGTGGCTGACACGCCCCAGCTTCCTGAGCAGCGGCGGCTTTGCGCGTCTCACCGACATCGACCGTTTCCTGCGCGGCATGCAGGAGCGACTCAAGCGTATCAAGGAGCAGCCCGCCGCCCGCGAGCTCGACCGCATCAAGCAGCTCAACGACGCGATCGGCTTCTACTACAGTCTCCCCGAGCTCATCGCTAACCGCGAGAAGGGCAAAGCAATCCCGCCAGCTCTACTCGACTACGGCTACATGATAGAAGAATTCCGCCTCTCCCTCTTCGCCCCCACCCTCGCGGTGAAGGGACGCTCGTCTGTCAAGAAACTCGCGGAGAAACGCCCATTCTAGGCGCATTGCGTTTTCTTTCGATTTCTCAATGTTCGTCATTCCCAATGAGTGGATCACAGGATTCACTTATTGGAGTAGTTTTTTGAGTGCTGATGAAGCTCAAAATCTTGCCTCCTAAGAAACAAAAGCTACTGAAAGATCTTGCCTCGTCACGCTCTTGTGCTATACTCAACGATATGAGAAAAGTATCAGGTGTTCTGCCTTGTCTGCTAGTCGCGGCGGGTGTATTTTTTGGGACTTCATCTGCCGAGACAGCGGAGGAGCAGGAGATCTTACTGTCACTGCTCGCCGATGAGTACACTCAATCCTATCGGCAGCTGGGCAGCTATATTGATGCGGGTAGCTATTATGTGCTGCGCGATACGCGGGTGTATAGGATGCGCAAGCCCTACACCTCTGATGAGGACAATGTGAGGGTGGAGCGTGGACGCGGGCACACAAAGTATGATTTCAAGAATATCAAAGCGGGGACGAAGCTCAAGCTCTCGCCGACGAATTTCCCTCGCATTGCCTACATCGTCCAGCACAAGTTGGAGAAAGTGTATATTGACATCCGCGATGTGGGGACACGCAGCAAGTATGAAGACCTCCAGCGTGCGCGAGAATATTTTGCTACCTTGCGCCAGAGATGGGAGGCGGTCGAGGACAAGGCCTCACTCTGTCCTCAGCAAGGACGAGCTGTCGTGATGACAGAAGCAGTGGGCTTCTTTGATGAGCTGATCGCACGCCAATATGTCGCTATCGGGAATGTGGAGGAGCTGCAAGCTGCCTACGTGCGGCAGAATAGAAGCTGCACGCGTATCCTGCATCCTGCTGAGCTGGTCGCGGTCATTGCTCGTGAATCAGAGACTCCTGCACTCGTGAAGGTCGTGATCTCTTCGGGGGAGACGCTCTATGTCTCGCCAGCGATTCTGATGGCACCATCGTAGCAGAGATCAAGAAGGCGACTGAGGACTGTGTATAGCTACTTCTCAGGGATATCTATCATCGCTTCTCCGCCGAGGGTGCGGAGATAGTTGATGGGTGAGATGGCTGTGAGGCGGCAGGGGAAGCTGAGGATGAAGATGCTGAGCACGGAGGCGTATGAGCTCAGGAAGAGCGCGTGGTCGTAGCTGAGGAGTGAATTGGCATCCGTCGAGGCGAGCGAGAGCAACGCGTAGAGAGGGTGGGGGAGTAGTAGGATGAGAAGGCTGGTGAGCCTACTCCAGCGCGTCAGCTTGCGGCGTGCCTGTGCGATATCATCACGCCCCCCAGAGAGCCCAATGAAGAAGAGGGCTACGGCGAGGAAGGCGTGGAACCACAGCTCATTGACCAGCCAGAGCAGGATGAGGGTGAAGAGCATCGCCTCGTAGAGCTGCGCGCCTCCCGATAGATGATAGAGGGCGGCGGCTAGTCCGAGGCTAGCGGTGTAGCTGAGCAGGTAGCGCAGGGGCTGAGACATGGCTGAGTGGCTGGGTTGGAGAGGCTTTGCCTGTGAGCTCACGCGCGGCGGCGCCGGCGTGAGCAGAGGGCGGTGAGTGCGAGTAGACTCAGTGTCGCGGTGCTGGGCTCGGGGACGGGCTGCACGCTAAAGAGTAGTCCTCCGTCATGCTCGAAGACCTGCTGAGTCTGGAAGGCCTTGCCATTCACGCTGATGAGTAGATCTGTCGTGAGCTCAAAGCTGTCGCTGAGCGTGGTGACGGCGTCATCGTTGAGATCACGCCACCAGATACCCGCCGTGGGGTCCTCCTCAAGCGCGGCAAAGAAGCTCGCGCTCGTTTTGTCGTCTGTGGTGATATGCAGGGTGAAGCTGCCTTCGAGCTTTTCCACCTCGGCGGAGACGAGTAGCTCAAGCGCGTTGATCGTGGCTCCGTCGGCGAGGGAGAGCGCATCGTGGTACTGCACCTGATCTCCCGCGAGCTCGACGGTGCCGTCTATCAGGGTGACGGCGGCGTTGTTGATGCTGTTGGCTGCATCACCGAGTATCTTTGCCTGTGTGCCGAGTGTGACGCCATGCAGGATGTTGGTCGCATGGAGCTCATCGCTGAGAGTGCTCTGCTCATTCATCTGGAGTGTCGCGTTGATGGTCGTGCCTTGCGCGATTTGGATGACGCCCTGTCCTGCGCTGGTGATGTCGTTGGAGAGCTCCCCAGAGGTGAGGGTGATCTTGCCACTGTTGGTGATCACATTGGAATCATGGGTGCTGCCGAGTGAGGAGGCAGAGGCGATCAGTGTGCCTGCCTCCATCACGTGGAGACTTGATGCGCGCAGGTCGGCGACTGAGGCCTCCACCTGCTGCGTCTTGCCGTCAGCGAGCGTGATGCTGCCACCAGCGTAGCTGCCCAGCTCGAGCGTGCCGTCGTGGACATTGATGGTATGATGCTCGACGATGTTGTTGAACTCCACGGTCGAGTAGACCTGGGTGCCTGTACGATCGAGCGCGTTGCCCTTCCCGTCGCGACCGTTGTTGATGTTGATGATCTGGTTGATATGTTCGTCCTCTGCTCCACTGATGCCATCGTTGACGATGATGCGGTGCCCGTCGTATGCATTCATCTCAAAGGTCGCGATGATTTGTTTTCTATCGGTGAAGCTATAATAGCTGTTGGAGAACAGTGCGCTCGAAGTGCGTACGCCGTTGAGCTCAGAGTAGTTGCCTGTGAAATAAACGCTGCGATCCATCGCGACAAGACCCATGGTGCCTTCATTGCGAATCGCGCCCCCGATGCTTGATGCCGCGGTCGAGCCCGTGCTCACTGAGGTGTAGTTGCCGTAGAAACTGCCCGAGATCTGCGCGATGATGTTGTCCGAGGTGAGCGCGCCGCCTTGAGCCTGTGCGGCGGAGTTGCCTGTGGAGGTAGCGATTACATAGTTGCCGATGAAATCCGACTCGATGACGCCGATCTCCTCGGCGGCATAGATCGCCCCTCCAAAGGCTATGGGACTAATGAAGCTAAAGGATTCATTGCTCGCCTTGGCGTAGTTGCCAGTGAAGTCACCTGTGATGTTCCTGACTATGGGGCTGTCGCTCTGGGAGAGCAAGTAGATCGCGCCACCGCTCGCGGATGCGTTGCCCGTGGTGGTGATTGATTCGGCGTAGTTACCCGAAAAGTCAGCTGTGATGGAGTCGATCGTGCTATTGATGCTGTAGATGGCTCCACCATAGACGAGCGATGAGCCTGTGGCGACGTCTGCTCGGCTGTAGTTGCCCTCAAAGCTGCCCGTGACGGATTGCAGCGTGCTCTCCGAGTTGTGGAGAGCTCCGCCATAGGCGCGCGCCGATGTGGAGTTCACGGCTGTTGCAAAGACGTAGTTATTCGTAAAGGTGGCATGGATGCTGGTGCTTGTCTTGGACTCAGAATTGTAAATAGCTCCACCATAGGCGTAGCCTGCTATGCTGTTGTCGATATGGGCTTCTGCGTGGTTGCTCTCGAAGGAGGCTTGGATCGTGCTGACGCTTGCCTGGTATTGGTAGATTGCGCCACCGTAGGCATCGGCGGTGCCTCTTGCGGTGCTCGACGCATGCACCGAGTTCTGCGAATACTCTCCTTCTATCCTCGTCGTGATTGTCCCTCCATTGAAGAGCCCACCACCGTAGGCGCGGGCTGAGCCCCCAGCTGTCGCGTGCGCTTCTGCGGTGTTGCCCTCGAAGATGGAAGAGAGTGACGAGAGCTGATTCATATGGGCGAACGCGCCCCCCTGACTGACTGCTGTGCCCGATGCTGTGCGGGCTTCACTGCTGTTGTGCAGGAAGGTAGACGACACCACGGCTATCGTATCCGAATTGAAGAGTGCACCGCCATAGGCGTTCGCGCTGCCTGCGTCATTGCTCGAGATTGCGCTATTCTCGCCATATGTGCCATTGACGCTGAGGATATAACCTCCAGCGGTGTTCGCGACGGCTCCTCCGAGAGAATTGGCTGTGCCCGAGCTCATGTTGCTGAGTGCCTCATTGCCTGCAAAGTTGCTGGTGAGTCTATCGATGGTGCCTGTATTATTCAGCGCACCGCCTGCCGAGTAGCTTTGCACGGAGGCGGAGGCGGAGGTCGAGTTGTCGCTGAAGTCGCCGTAGATGTTCTTGATATGTCCTGTATTGCTGATGCCACCGCCGTAGGCAAAGCCCGTGAGCGCGGAGCTAAATCCCGTCGCCGTATTGCCCGAGACGGTTCCTATGATATGATCAATGGTGCCCTCATTGTAGAGCGCGCCGCCGTAGGCACCAGCCCCGTTGGCGCTGTTTGTGAGCTCTGATGAGGCGTAGGCGCGGTTGCGCAGCAGGTCACCTGCGAGTTCGCTTATGCTGGATGTATTGTAGATAGCCCCGCCAAAGGCGCTCGCCGCGCTGTTGTCTGACGGATGTTTGGCTGCCGTGTGGTTGATGGAGGTAGCGGAGGCGAGGTTGCCGATGAAGTCGGAGTAGAGTGTCCCCATCGTGCCCTCGTTGCAGAGTGCGCCACCTGTGGCTCCCATGGTGTAGTTGCCATTCCCATGGGCGAGGGTGGCGTTGCCGACAAAATGCCCCGTCGTCGTCAGAATATCGCCTTCGTTGAACAGAGAGGCAAAGACTCTTATCGTGCCCTCGAGCGCGTCGGGGTCAATGAGCGCGCGCACGATATTGCCGACGAAATCTCCCGTGATATCCTCTTGCCCTGCCTCCTCGGTGTGGAGCATCGCTGAGGCGGGGGCGTCCAATCCGACGTAGCTCTTCTCCGCCGCCGCTGTCGTCTCCGTGTTCGTGCGTGCGATGACGTCAGCGAGGCTCTCCTCATCTGTCGCCACGAGGGCGGAGTCTGTCTCATCGCTCCAGACAAAGTAGCTCGTCGATAGCGTGCCTGTGATGTCTCCCAGCTCTTTGATATCAAGCTCGTAATAGACAGGCGAGAACGTCTGCGCAGTCGCGTCGTAGACGTACTTCGTAATGGTGTACTCACCTGACATCGGCACCTCTGAGAGGCTGTAGGCGGCGTCGCTGAGGCTGGGGGCGGCTAGGGTTGTCTTGTCGGGAGCGATAGCTGCGGCATGACTCGTCGCACTGCTGCCTAGGGTGACGGTGCAAAGGCTGGCGGCGAGGAGCACGCGGCGCAGGGATGGGGGAAGGTGAGTTTTCATAATGAGTGCAGATGGGAGCTTAGGAATTATATTATCATTTGGCAAATAAAAATACAAATAAAAACACGCATCGTAGAGAGACTTTTTGCTTGTTGTCAAAAAGCCTCTCCTATTGATGAGGGGGAGCTGTGCTGGATAGATGGATGTGTGCTGCTTTTTTCACCTAGCTGGTCTGTCGGCGGCGGCGCAGCAGCATGGCTGAGAGTGCGAGCAGACTCAGTGTCGCGGTGCTGGGCTCGGGGATCGTGCGTGTCGTCGTCAGAAGCAGTCCACCCTCATGCGCCACAGCCTGTGTAGCGGTGAGCTGCTGTCCATTGAGGGTGATGATGATGTCATCGGTGATGTCTATGCCTGCATCGAGGCTCATTGCTGACAGCGCGCTGCTGTCCTGCAACCAGATGCCCTGGAGCTGCTCTGTCTCTAGCCCTGCAAAGAAAGCATCGGCAATCTCCTGCGTGAGGTCGATGTGCAGCGTGAGGCTCTGCTCGATGGAGGCGATGTCGGCGAGCAGTCCTGCCGTGAGGTAGCTCATGCCACTGCCTGCATCCGTGCTCATCGCGCTGTTGATGGCGACTTCGAGCGTGCAGCTCTCCAGCGTGAGCTTGGTACTCGCACTAGAGTCTGTGATCTGAGCCATGCTGCCGAGTGTGACGCTCGTCAGGGTGTGCAGATCGCCGTTTTCGTTGGTGATGCCTCCCGTGGTGTCGAGCGAGAGTGTGCTATTCAGCGTCGAGCCCGCGTGGAAGACGATGGTGCTGCTGTCGTTCATGTTCAGAGCTGCTTCCAGTGTCACGCCCTCATGAACTTCGATGCGCCCTGTGTCATTTGAGCTAATCGCATGGCTCAGTGTCCCCGAGGTCAGCTCGATGGTGCCACTGTTGCTTATCGTTGTCTCTATACCTAGTCCATCGGGGTTCACTGATCCCAGATAGCTCGCATCAGTTGTCACGCGACCCTCCGCGAGGACAGAGAGATTGGAGTAGTAGAGTAGGGCAGATGAGGCCTCGACCTGCTGCAGCTCGCCTCCGACGGTGATTGTGCCTCCTGCATAGCTGCCGAGCTTGAGCGTGCCTGCATGGACAGTGATGGTCTGGTACTCCACGCGATTATTGAGCTCAATGGTGGAGAATTCTTTGCCGTCATTAATGACCTGCTCTCCATCCCCATCTAATCCGCTGTTGATCTCGATGATCTGTTGCTCATCAATAAATGTCATTATACCGCTGATGCCGTCATTAACGATGATGCTGTGTTCGTCATAGGCGTTGAATCTGAGTATAGGAGTGAAATCTTCATATGTTTCCCAGTTAGAGTACGCCTCATTCAAGATCGCATTGGAGGTTTTTACCCCATCTTCGGTGCTGTAGTTGCCTGTGAACTCCATGCTTTGAGTCATCGCGACTAGGGCGAGGCTACCTCGATTAGCGATCGCTCCACCTCCGCTTGTTGTCTCGTTACCGCCTACCGTGTGCGTGCTATTTCCGTAGAAATTACCAGTCACTTGAAGGATAACGCTGCCTGCGTCGTTGAAAAGGCCTCCTCCCCGTGCCACCACAGAAGCTTGCGACGACCCCGTTGCTTCAACCCGATTGCCGATGAAATCAGCGGTGATGGTATTGAATGTCCCCCCGTTGAAGATGCCACCACCGCGCGCTTGCGCGAATCCAGAATAGAACTCATTCGCCGACTGGGCATGGAGCTCGTTATTAGAAAATACACCGTTTAAGCCCCCCATTGCATGTATATTATAGATCGCACCACCGTCAGCATGGGCAATGCCTTGGGCGGTGATGGCTTCGGCTTTATTTTCAGTGAATATGCCCTCTATCACGAAAATCTGCCCCCTATTGAAGAGAGCACCGCCTGTGGCGGATGCTGCATTGGCATCGACGTGAGCTTTTGCTTGATTGCCGGCGAAGTGACTCAAGAGGTAATGGATGTCTCCTCCATTATACATCGCTCCCGCACCAGCTGATACCTGTCTGCTCGCTGCCGTGGCGTAGGTGCTATTGTTGGTATAATCTGCGCTAGAGCTCGTGATCAAGCCTAGATTATAAACAGCCCCTCCTAGAGCCAGAGCGTAGCTACCTGAAGTCTTGGCCGTGGAGCTGTTGCCAGAAAGGGTACCCGTGATGGAGCCAATTGTCCCTTTACTCGTACTGAATATTGCACCGCCATAGGCTGTCGCACCATTCGCGTGTTCTGTATTCATTGACTCAGCATAGACATGGTTTGCTAGAAAATCGCCTGAGAATGAGGTGACATTCCCCTCGTTGTAGCTTGCGCCACCCAGTGCGCGAGCAGCATAGTCTGAGACCGAGCCCATCGCTGCCACTTGATAGCCACTGGAGAAGGCAGAGGCGAGATTGCCGATGAAGTCAGACTGCATCGCCCCCAGGCTACCCGTATTGTGAATAGCACCACCGTGTACATTGTAGATGATCTCACCTGCTGCGCTGTTAGAAGCAATGAGAGCATTGCCGACAAAATGGCTCGTGCTCAGTGTCATCTCTCCTTGATTATTGAGCGCACCTCCTGTACTGGTAGATATCTTGTTCTCAGCGGTGATGTCATGATTGATGCCATAATTGACCGTATTGGCGACAAAATCTTGGCTCAATGCGGCCATTGTTGTGCCTGTTGCATTCGTGAACGCAACAGAGTCAAGCGTTTCTCCTACAGAGTTGCCATTGCCCGCATAGGCTGTGACATCGGCCTCGGCTTCGGTGGACGATTGAAGGGTGAGTGGCTCATCAGCACTCCAAGCAAAGTAGCTCGGTGAACCAGAGCCCGTCGTATCCCCCAGTGGCTTGATATCGACATCATAGTTGATGCGGGTCGTCGTATCGCTGCTGGCGTCGTAGACGTATTTGCTGATCGTCAGGTCATCGGGTGTTGCGGTTTCTGTCAGCGTGTAGGCTGACTCTGTCCCGAGACTTGCCGTAGCGAGATCTTCCTTTTGGGCGGCGACGCCAGCGGCTTGAGCGTCGCTCGTGGCAAAGCTGGTTAGGAGTAGCAGTGCTGCGAGCAGTCCTGCACGTAGGCGAGGAGGGAGTACTATTTTCATAAGCAATAATGGTAGAGAGTTCTCAGTATTGTAGCAAATAGAAATAGTATTGCAAGATGAAAATCTCAAGTATGTATTTCTAACTATTTTGCGTATAAAGCAATGTATCTGTAAAAAATATACAAAAGCAGAATGAATAGTACTACAGGAAATAGCGAGCCGCGTTGCTGGTGCAGGAGGCGTGTTTTTGAAAATTGACAGCTGATTGTCTTTTTGCTAGAATGGTGGATATGCGTTTTGCTTCATTTATCAGTTTGACTTGTGGGCTTCTCTGTGTGGCACCGCTGTACGCGCAGCAGAATATCATCCCCAAGCCTGCATCGGTGCAGATGCAGGCGGGCTCGGAGCCCTTTGTCTTCGCATCATCTAGTTCTATCATCATTTCAACGGATGACGCCGCCGTGAAAAAGGCAGCTGAGGATGTCGCCCAGTTGCTGCGGCAGGGGACGGGCTTGCCACTGCCTCTCATCATCCGCCCTGCTGGCACAGAGCTAGCCGCGCCAAAGGTGGGGGAGATCCAGCTGCGTGTGGATCCAGACCTGCTGGCGCGCGACAAGGAGGCCTACCGCATCGACACTCAGGCGGGGCTCATGATTAGCGTTGCCTCACCTGAGGCTCTCGTGCGCGCCTACGCGAGTATTGCTCAGATGCTGCCGCCTACCTTTTTTGAAGACGATAGCTTGTCCAAGCAGGCGACAAAATGGTCGCTGGGTGAGGGAGCGTTCACCCTTGTTGATGAGCCGCGCTTTGCGTGGCGCGCCTTCATGCTCGATGAGGCACGCCATTTCTTCGGCGTGGACGCGGTGAAAGATCTGCTCGACCAGATGGCTCTGCTCAAGCTCAATGTGCTCCACTGGCACCTGACGGATAATGACGGCTGGCGCGTGGAGATCAAGAAATACCCACGCCTCGCCGAGATCGGCTCAAAGCGCGCCGACACGGAGACGGGGACCTGGAGGAGTGGCAAGAGTGTGGGCAAGCCGCACGAGGGCTTCTACACCCAAGAGCAGATCAAGGAGCTCGTTGCCTACGCCTCCGCACGTGGCATCATGATCGTGCCTGAGTTCGACGTCCCCGGTCATAGCTCAGCGGCGAGTGTCGCCTACCCCGATCTCTCGCTCAAACCCCTCAAGGAGATGCCCGTAGTCTTTGGCACCAATGCGGCGCTCGATCCGACGAAGGAGAGCACCTACACCTTTGTATCCGATGTCTTTGATGAGCTCATCACGCTCTTCCCCAGTGGCATCCTGCACTTTGGCGGCGATGAGGTGCGCTTTAGCAAGCAGTGGAAGGATGTGCCTGAGATCGACGAGTTCATGAAAAAGCATGGCTACAAGTCGCTCGCCGAGGTGCAGATGCACTTCACCAACCGTGTGGAGAAGATGATACGTGCGAAAGGCAAGCGCGCCATGGGCTGGAATGAGATCATGGGCGGCGATATCCACGGTGATGGAGGTGGTAACGTCGTCTCGACTATCAATCCCGATACCATCATCCACTACTGGGTGGGCGCGGAGAAGCACCTTGTCACTGCGGTCAAGAAGGGACATCAGGTGGTGAACTCCTTTCACAAGAGCACCTACATGGACTATGACTACAAGAAAATCCCGCTGAAGAAGAGCTACGAGTTTGAGCCTATTCCCGCTGGCCTTAGCCCCGAGGAGGAGCAGCGCGTCATCGGTATGGGCGGGCAGATGTGGACGGAATGGACGCCCACGCTGTCGGATATGCAGCGTCAGGTCTTCCCCCGTATGATCGCGCTGGCTGAGGTGGCGTGGACGGAGAAAAAGGCGAAGAATTACCAAGATTTCCTCCGTCGTCTCAAGGCCTTTCAGATACGCCTCGATTTACTGGATATCCAGTATCACAAGGAGAGTATGCCTAAGTAGACCGCACTGAGCACATCAATTTAGCCTTTGTCGAGCACCTCCGCGTGAGCGTGCTCGACGGAGGTGCACTAAAAAAGACTCATCTTGGGGATGAGTCTTTTTTTAGTAATTAATATTGTTTTCCTTTGAGCTTAAGCTTCAGGCTTGAGCTGGTGGACGGCTTCCTTGAGCTCTTTACCAGCGGTGAACTTCACGCGGCAGCGAGCGGGGATGATGACGTCCTTTTCAGGGGAACGAGGGTTGCGACCTACTTTTTCTTTCACTGTTTGGACTTCGAATTTACCGAATTTGCGGAAAATGACCGAATTGCCCTCGGTGAGGGAGTCAGCGATGATATCAATCGTCGCAAGCAGAGCGTTGAATGCCGTTGCCTGGCTGAGGCCAGTCTTTTCAGCAATCATGCTTGCGACTTCCTTCTTTGTAATTACTTTGGAGCGTGCCATGAGGTTATAAATAGCAAAATTTAATCTACTTAGCAAGATATTTTTTTATTATAAATGATTTAGGAGCATTTAAGTGATATTAAGTATATCGTGCAAAAAAATTTAGATGCAGATAATCATACTGTTACGGTAGGGGAATAGATGACAATGTAATAGGTTTTGTTTGTTTGTAATCCTCTATGTTAACGGCTTAAACTCAGGAAAAAACAAAAGAAACGAAGCAGTTATCTACTGCTTCGTTTCTGTAATGCGTGTATTAACGATGTAAAGTTATCGTATTGGTCTTGTTATACCGACGTGGAGGTCAGCTCACGCTGCCCACTCATTTGCCAAGACCAATCCCAGCGAGAGAATGACACAAAGCACGCCTGCAGCAGCTCGACGCAGGCGTCGATGTCACGCTTGTGGGACATCTCAATGCTCTGATGCACATTGCGTACAGGCAGGGAGATCGCGCCCGCGATGGAGCCGCCCGTGGTGTACTTTTGCATCGCCCCTGCATCGGTACCTCCTGCGCTGAGCATCTCGTACTGGTAGGGGATCTCGGCCTCGTCGGCGAGGGCTGTCATGAAGTCCACCATGCGGCGATCTGTGATCAGGCAGCCGTCGTAGAGCTTGATAGCGGTGCCTTTGCCCAGCTCGGAGCATTTCTCATGAGGAGAGGAGCCGGGGGTGTCAAAGGCGATGGTCACGTCGAGCGCGAGGGCGAATGTGGGCTGGATGCTCAGTGTCGCCGTCTGTGCTCCGCGCAGACCGACCTCTTCTTGCACGGTGAAGACCGCGTAGAGGTCGTAGTCGGGCAGCTCGTTCTGCTCGCGCATCGCCTTGATGGCCTCGATGAGCATGTAGCAGCCGCCGCGGTTGTCGATGCTCTTCACATTCACACAATCACCCATCTCGATGAGATCGCCGACACGTGTGATGGAGTCACCGACGCGGACGTACTTCTCGACTTCCTCCTTGGGCATGCCGAGATCGACAACGAAGTCTGTCACCTGAGGCATCTTGGTGCGCTCCTCGGGGCTCATGACGTGGATGGGCTTGACTCCCATGCAGCCAGGGAGATCCTTGCGACCGTGTACCGTGACGCGCTGGGCGGTGAGTGTCTTTGGGTCAAAGCCACCCAGCGGCAGGATGCGGATGAAGCCGTTGTCATCAATGTGGCGCACCATAAAGCCGATCTCATCCATGTGTGCGGCGCACATGATGCTCTTCTCAGAGCTTTTGCCCTTGATCAGGGCGGTTAGATTGCCCATGTGGTCGATGCTGATGGAGTCGGCGAGCGGCTCCATGATCTCTTGGATAATCTCGCGAATATTGCTTTCAAACCCTGGGGCGCCAGAAGCCTCGCAGAGGGTCTTAAATAATTGAACGTTCATGTACTTCTAGTATAGGGGATGCGACGCGCCCTTGACAAGGATAAACCCGCGCCAAGTGCGAGTCTTGTCATTATTCGCTACATCTAGTGAGCATGACTGCCACACGGTCAATCACTCAAGAAATGAAGCGTGTCAATATTAGAAAATCAAGCTTGTCCTCACCTGCTTCATTTGGTAGAGTGGAGTAATGCAACGAACTTGGCATTTGCGACGCGGTACATGGAAGCTCCCCCTCGAGGGTGCCATCATGGGGATCGTCAACACGACTCCCGATTCCTTCTCCGATGGGGGGCTATATTTGGGGCGAGATGCCGCTCTCTACCATGCGGAGAATCTCATCCATCAGGGTGCTCTCGTTATTGATATAGGCGGTGAGTCGACGCGCCCTGGTGCCTTGGAGATTGATAGCAAAGACGAGATCGCGCGCACCATCCCGGTGATCGAGGCTCTGCGTGAGTCCTTTCATGGCACCATCCTCTCCATTGACACGCGCCATGTCGAGGTCGCCCGAGCCGCGCTCGAGGCAGGTGTGGATATAGTCAATGATATCACAGGGCTCGCCGATCCGCGCATGCGTGAGCTCTGTGCACAGTACGGCTGTGGTGTGCTCATGATGCACATGCAGGGCGATCCGCTGACGATGCAAAAGAGCCCCCGCTACGAGGATATCGTCCGCGAAATACGCGAGTTTTTTGTCACCCGCATCCGTGCCGCTGAGGCAGCAGGTATCAAGCGCGAGTGCATCTGTGTGGATCCTGGCATAGGCTTTGGCAAGACCCTGGATCACAATCTTGAGATTATTAACAATCTGGACTCCATTCGCCCCTATCCTGAGGTGCCGATGATGATGGCTCTCTCTCGCAAGCGTCTCCTCAGCAGTATTCTGCATGATATGAAAAAGGGGCGCGCTCCACTCGCTACGGTGAGCATGAGTCTGCTCGCGGCTGAGCGCGGTGCGGACCTCCATCGCGTGCATGATGTGGCAGAAATGCATCAGGCACTCGAGCTGCGCAAAGCACTGCTCTTGAATCGTGAGGGTAGTTAGATGGCAAGGCTGGATTGAGCAAGCGCAAGATTAGCCATACTTACGCTTGCCATGCAGTTTGTTTCATGCTACCATGCTGCCCCTTTCAGGGGAGTAAGAAAATACAGCATATGAGTCAAGAAACTGCATTTCTCGGGGCCGACACCCTCCTTGGTAAAATCTGGACCAAGAGGCGTTACTTTGATTACCTGATTAGCAAGGATAGTATCCGACTGATCACGGGCAAGAGCTTACACAAACTCGTCGTCATTGACCCCGCTCTCGAGATCGGCCGCGCGGCAGCACAGGCAGATGCAGCGCGCGATAGCGAGGAATGCGATTTCATCCTACGTCATATCCCAGAGATCAAGCCTGAGCTGACGATCTTTGTCACGACCGCGGATATCCTCGCACAGGATGCGGATGAGACGGCTCCACTCATCACCGAGAGCGACTGCCCCTATGTGCAGAATCGCCTGCGCCTCCATAGCAATATCAATCGCCAATTCGGGCGCGTGCTCAATGTCTATCTCAGTGAGCTCGCCATTGCGACGCCTGAGCATACGCCGCTGCTCGCCTGCTGTACCAATCCCCCCGCAGGGCGCACAAAGCTGCCCTTCCACCCGCTGGAGCACCACCAGTTCTACTTCCACGAGCGTCTCTACGGAGATGTGGAGAAGTGCATCCCGCTGGGCATCTCCCACTTCATCCCCGCCATGCCCTCCCTGTGCACCGAGGATATCGTCGAGCTGCTCGCGCCAAAGCTGCTCAGCCGTCTGCCCAAGATCAGTGCCGAGGAGCGTGTGAAGTCCAAGCCCCATGGCTCACGCCGACGCTCCATCCACTCCTTCCACTGGCTGGATCCACGCGATGGCTACCTCGTCACCCTCGACGACCAGAAGGAGCTCTTGAAGTTCTTCTTCAACCCCGAAGCCTAGTATTTTTCTATTCCCCACCTATCTATGGACACAGCTTCCCCATCGAGCCGCCAGCGCATGCTCCAGCAGTTCCTCCGCTTCTTCGTCGTCGGGATAGGGGCGACGCTGCTGCACCTCGCCGTCTATCTCTTGATCAACGAGATCTTCGGACTACGAGAGCACCAGACCATGGCGCTCAACATTAGCTATGGCGTGGGCTACGCGCTCTCCTTTGTCGCGAACTACATCGTCACCACGCGCTGGACATTCCAGACGAGGGCGAGTGTGAAAAAAGGAGCCGGCTTCGCCCTCTCGCATGGGATCAACTTTGGGTTACACCTGTTGCTTTTCAATGTATTTTTCTACCTGCGTGTCCCCGAGCTCCTCGTCGCGCTCAATGAATATCTACTGCCATCGGCTCTGCTCGACGCCATTCCGCAGCTGCGAGAAGGCGTTGACCTGCTGCCGCTGCCTATCTATGTGATTGCCGTGCCGGTGAATTTCCTCCTCGTGCGCTTCTTCCTCACGGCGGGCGAGGAGAAAGCGCAGGCGTGATGCGGCGCTGAGCTTCTCGCATCCTTTTGCTCCCTGGAGGTGACCTTGCAAAATTAGTTCTGTGAAATTGTAGATTTCGAGAATGAGCGGCGCAGCACGTCTTTTGCAGCATTTTGGCGAGAATTCGCGGCTTTTTGGGCTTACATAGCTCGCTATGCGCGCCCAAACGCCGCAAATTCTCATCCAAACTGCCAGCAAAATCCGAAGCTGCTCATTTTGCAAGACCCCTAGACGAGCTCACGATATGAGCTTGCCTAGGGAGCCTTTTTTTATTATACTTTTGCCCATCAAATTTCATTCGAACTGACTTATGCGTTTTTTAACAGGTTTACAGCCCAGTGGGCAACTTCACATTGGCAACTACTTTGGTGCTATACAGCCAGCCGTCGAGCTCCAGCACCAGGGCGAGGGCTACTACTTCATCGCGAACTACCATGCCATGACCACCATGGAGAGTGCCCAGCAGCTGCGCGACAATACCTACAGCCTCGCGCTCGACCTGCTCGCCTGTGGACTTGATCCGCAGAAGTCCGTCTTCTTTGTCCAATCCGCTGTCCCCGAGGTGAATGAACTCTCGTGGGTACTCAGCACACTCTGCCCCATGGGGCTGCTGGAGCGCTGCCATTCTTATAAGGACAAGGTTGCAAAGGGCTTTGCCGCCTCGCACGCCCTGTTTGCCTACCCCAGCCTCATGGCCGCTGACATCCTGCTTTACGATGCCGATGCCGTGCCCGTGGGCAAGGACCAGAAGCAGCATCTGGAGGTCACACGCGATCTTGCCATCAAGGTGAATGAGAAATTCGGCGCTGACATCCTACGCCTCCCCGAGCCGCTGATCAATGAGGTCACCGCCGTCGTCCCTGGTCTCGATGGGCAGAAGATGAGCAAGAGCTACGGCAACACTCTGCCCATCTTCGGCGAGGAGAAAGCCATGCGCAAGCTCATCAACCGCAAGGTTGTCACCGACACCACGCCGCTCGAAGACACCAAACCCACGGAGAACTCCATCATCCTCACCCTCTTCAAGCTCTTCGCCAGCGCGGATGAGTACGCGCGCATGGTGCGCGACTTTGAAGCAGGCGGCATAGGCTATGGTCAGTTCAAAAAAGAGCTCTTTGAAGCCTACTGGGAGTTCTTTGCCACAGCCCGCGCGCGACGCGAAGAGCTACTGGGTGATACCGCCTATGTTGAATCCGTCCTGCGCGACGGAGCCGAGCGCGCCCGCGCCACCGCGAGCCAAGTGCTAGAGCGCGTGCGCACTGCTGTTGGACTGCGCTGGCACTAAGAACACAAGAGGCAGATAGAAAGCAATATACTCACAACGGG
>CAYJLP010000025.1:18796-20146 GCA_964371115.1 uncultured Akkermansia sp.
CCCAGTAGCTGGGCGAGCGTGATAGGCGACATCGACTTCGGCGACACGCGCCCCGTCGTCGAGCGCAAGCTCCCCGATACGAGTGAACTGCGCGCTGTAGAGAACGCCGCCCAGGTGAAAAAACTCGCCGGCTCGCACACCATGACCGCACGCACGGGGCATCAAGACTGGCTCGTGAGCTTTGAGTTCAAGGGCAACAAGCTCGCCGCCATCTACGTCGATGGCATGGAGGGTATCCCGCTCGCGCAGTTCGATGGAGCGCTCAAGTCCTTCTACCTCTACATTACTAATGCGGTGAAGAACAGCTTCGGCATCAGTGCGGACAAGTCGGAGAATACCCCCGCCTATAGTCGCAGCGAATCCGTGATGCAGGGCAAGCGCGCCCCCATGCACATCTATCGCGTGGGAGACATGCACATCACCATGACGCTGCGCCTCAACCTCAAGACCAATCTCGTCTACGTCGGCTACAGCCTCACCCCCGCCCCTGAGGGCACAGCCCTAGGTACATTCGAGCTACCCAACAACAAGGGCAGCGAAGCCGAGTGGAAGGATATTCCGACCTGGGATTCGCTCAAGGAGGCGAATGAATTCCTCTACCGCAATGGGCTCAAGGAGCGACCAAAACCCGTCGAGAAGAAGCCAGTGGTAGAGAAAAAGCCCATCGTCGACCCCTACGCCTCCATCGACACCACGCTCTCGGATAGCGACCAAGCGCTGCTCAAAGGCGTGCTGCAGATGGGCAAAGTGGATCAAAAGACCGCCGCCGCATTCTTCGCCCAAGTCGTCCGTGATGATCAGGAGAATGGGCGCGCCTTTTACCAGCTCGCCATCTGCTTTGAGCTTGGTGCTGGGGTACCCCAAGACATCGAGAGAGCAGCCGATGCCTACCTCAAGGCGGCTCAGCTCGGCTATGCCCCTGCGCTCGTGCGCTACGGCTCGGAGTTCAAAATCGCGCTCAAAGAGCTCGGACTCACCCCCGAGGACGGCAAAGCCATCCTCGACAAGGCGCACCAGCTCGCCGCTGAGAACTCCGTGTGGGGACGCTACAACCTCGCCACCTTCTATCGCCATGGCTACGGTCTGCGCAAGGACGTGGCGAAAGCTCGTGCGCTCTACGAGTCACTCGCCAAGCAGGGTGATGAAGAAGCCAAAAAGCAACTCGAGCTCTGCCCCTGATCATCTCCTAGCCCCCCTCTAGCTCTCCAGCCCCCGTCGCGCCTATGAATGTCCATCTCCCAGAGCAACCAGAAGAAGACAGACCCACCAGCTCCCGCAAGACTGCGCAGGAGAAGGACGTCCCCTCCATCTTCCAGCGTCAGGTCTGCTGGGCGGCACTCAGTGGCGTGG
>CAYJLP010000026.1:0-16730 GCA_964371115.1 uncultured Akkermansia sp.
GGGCAGGACACCTCCTGCCCGTCCGAGCGTAGCGAGGTGAGGAGGATCCCCGCAAAAAGTGCTGGATCGCAGATCCAGCAGGGCGTCAGTTTTGCATTGATAAACACATGCCCGCGCGGCAAATGCTGCACGGTGTCAACGCCGCAAACTGACGCCCCCGTCTATCCGCGCCCAAAGGGCGCCACTTATCTACCGTCGCAAACGCGAAGCGTCCACCTGAAATAAAATCTCACGGACATCATCGCGCCGCCAACGCCGCCTAGCGCGCCGCCTCCACTTTCGCCCTCAGGTCTTTGGCTATCTGTCGCCTCACCTCAGCAAGTATATTCTGCTGCTCCTCAGGACCTGCCGCTGACTGGAGCTTCGCTGCGTTCTTTTCGAAAAAAGACTGCATGCCTTGCTTCATGTGAACCTCAGATTCCTGCTTAAGTGCATTTCTAATAATCGTATAGGCTTCGTTATGCTGCTCATCGAGAGCCTTGACCTGAGCTTCATACTCGCTCAAAATGAGCTTGCGCTGCTCGGGATCAGGTGTGCTTGCTAGCTTTTCTTTGAAGGCGTTCGAGAGCGCGAGACCTGCTTGGAAATATTTTTGGCAGATCTCAGGTAGTTGCTTGCTGGATGATACCGTCGTGAGGATTCGATGGGACATCTCGAATACTAGCATGGGATCCGACATCTTCTCCTGCTCGATGGCGTCGGCTTGCGTCTCTAGAATGATCGCTATGACCTCAGCGCAATAGAGCTTGAGTGCAGGGGAAAGGGTGTTTTCCTGCTGCGTGGCAGCGGGAGCTGCGCTTTCTTGAGCAAGGACGGGGCTTAGGATACTGAGGAGGGGGAGGAGGGTGGCTATTTTCATGATCTGTCGTTGATGAAGAGTTTGAGATGTGAATTACTTACTCTCGAGTGTGCGGGACTTGATATTTTGTATTCCTTCACGCATTACTTGAGCTTGGATTTTCATTCCCTGATCCTTCGTTGTTGCAGCCTTGATCTTGTCCATATTTTTTGCCATGAGGGACTCCATCTCTCGTGTGAAGAGTGGCTCTATCTGATTTCTCATGATGGCTCCCATCAGTGCACATTCCTTTTTGTATTTATTATCAAGCTGATACATTTGCGTCTCGCATTCGCTCAATAGGTGCTCGCGTTGCTCAGGGCTGGATGCTGTTGATAGTTCCGCGTTGGTTGCGCTTGCGATGGCGAGTGCTTCTTTGAAATAAGCTTGGAATGAACTGGGTAACTCACTCGTCGATACTGTCGATAGAACCAGGTGAAGTGTTTGGAATTCGAGCATGTCATCCAGCGTACGGCCTTCTTCCATGGCTTTGGCTTGAGTTTCAAAAATAATAATTGTGGACTTGATAGCGTAGGTCTTGAGCGCAGACGTGGTGCTATCCTCCTGAGTAGAAGGTGCTGTGGGCGTGGTGGATGTCTGAGCGAGTACAGGGCTGAGCATGCTGATCAGGGCGAGCAGTGCGGGGATTTTCATGATCTGTAGCTTATCATACGGGGATGGGTGTGGGCAAGGTTTTATTGCTGAGTGTGTATCATGTTTGTATTGGAGGCTACATCGATGCTTATTTTACTCGCGAGCGAGATAGCCTAAGATGAGGTGTAGCGCGTAGCAAGAAACCATAGAGGGGATAGAGAGGAGTAGCACAATGATAACAAAGATAGAGTTGAAATCAGCGGCGATGACAGCGGCAAAGACAGTGCCCATGATGGATAGAACGAGCAGGAAAAGAAATACCGAAGAGAGAGCTGCGAAGGGAGAATGCGCAGAAGGTGGGCGCCCAGACCGCGAAGGAGGGATGGCAGGTCGATGAACGACAGTCTTGAGCTGACGAGGTGGTGCTGTATTTGACATGATGTCATGCTAGCAGATTGTGGATGATAGGGCAATCATGTTCACAACGAAGCTAGCCACAATCTATCCCCACACAGTAAACAAAGCAGCCCTCACCATGATGATGAAGGCTGCTGTATTGAATGTTACGAAGACTTTACTTCGTGCCGTGCGCGTTTTCCTGCTCCTCAAGAAGCTTGTACGCAGACACCTCATCAGGGTCTTCCCCGTGTTGCTTCTTCTCAATACGCGTGCGGAAGATCTTCATAATGAAGACAAACGAGGGCGGGATGAAGAACACACCGATCAAGGTAGCAATGCTCATCCCTGCGATCACGACGATACCGATCGCATTGCGCGCCATCGCTCCCGATCCCACAGCGATCGCCAGAGGGATACAGCCGAAGATGAAGGCAAAGGAGGTCATGAGGATGGGACGCAGGCGCATGCGCGCCGCCTTCACCGCTGCCTCCAGCAGGTCATCTCCACGCTCCATCTGCAGCACGGCAAACTCAATAATGAGAATCGCGTTCTTCGCCGCGAGACCCACGAGCATGATCATGCCGATCTGCGCATAGAGGTTGAGCTCGATGCCAAAGAGCCAGAGACCCGCGTAGGCACCCAGAATGGCGATGGGGATGGAGAGGAACACGGCTAGGGGTAGAGTCCACTTCTCATAGAGTGCCGCCATGATGAGGAAGGCAAAGAGAGCCGAGAGGGCGAAGATGGAGTTGAGCCCCATGCCTTCTTGTGCCTTCTTTTCCTGATAGCTCATCTCGACAAAGCCCATGCCCCACTTGGACTTGTCCATGACCGCGTCAAAGACTTCTTCCACCACGGCCATGGCCTGCGCGGAGCTGACGCCCTCGGCGGGCTTGATGCTGATCTTGCCCGCGTTGTAGATGTTGTTGTGCCAGACGAACTCGGTGTCGTTGATGTCGGCGATGGTGACGAGTGCGCTGAGGGGCACGGACTCACCCTGACTGTTGGCGACGTAGAAGTTGGCGATCTGGTCGGTGTTGCTGCGGTTTTCCCCTGCGGCCTGAAGATAGACCTGCCACTGCTGGCCAAAGGCGGTGTAGTAGTTGACGAAGAGTGAGCCGTTGAAACACTGGAGCAGCTGGTTGGCAGCCGTATAGTCGACTCCCTGTGCAAGGCACTTGTCCTTGTCAATGGAGATGCTCTTCTGCGCGACGGAGGGCAGCATCATGTCGGAGGCAGACGCGATGATGTCCTTGCGCTCCATGAGGGCGGCTTCGAATCGCTTGACTTGCTCGTAGACAGCTTGGACGCTCGCGCCTTCGAGAGATTCTACAGCGACGCTGATGTCGTTGGAGGTGCCGACACCGGGGATGGCGGGAGGATTCACAACGAAGGTGATACCGTCGGAGCCAGACATGGCGAGCATCTTGTTGAGCTCGAGCGAGATGTCATCAGCGGTGGGTGTCTTCCCATTGACGAGAGGACGTTTCGCATAGGGCTCAAGGCTGACGAAGAAGGTGACGGCATTGGGCGTCTGGACACCGATCATGATGTTCATGCCAATGATGGTGGTGACGTTCTCCACACCGGGGATGTCAAGCATCTGCTTCTCGATCATCATGGCCTGCTGCGCGCTGCGCTGCAGCGATGTACCCGCATCCATGATGAGGCCGCCCATGAGGTAGCCTTGGTCTTCGCTGGGGAGGAAGCCACCGGGGACTTTCTGCGAGACGGGCACGATGGCGGCCGTGAGGCAGGCGAGCAGCGTGATGCTGATCCAGAGCTGCTTGCAGAGGAAGCGGCAGACGCTCGCAAAGCGGTCAGCGATCCAGTCATAGCCACGGTTGAAGACATTGTAGAGCGGCGTGAGCAGCGACTTGTGCTCGCTCTTGGGCTGCAGGAGCAGTGCACAGAGCGCGGGCGAGAGGGTCAGCGCGTTGAACGCCGAGATGAGCATCGAGATGGCAATCGTCACGGCGAACTGCTGGAAGAGCGTGCCTGTGATACCGGGGAGCAGCACGGAGGGGAGGAAGACGGCCGCAAGCACGAGGGCGATAGCGACGACAGGGCCGCTCACTTCCTTCATCGCGGCGAAGGTGGCCTGACGGGGGCTCATGCCCTCATCCATATGCGCCTCGACAGCCTCCACCACGACGATGGCATCATCCACCACCAGACCGATGGCAACGACCATGCCGAGCAGACAGATGGTGTTGAGCGTGAAGCCGAGGATGGGGAAGAAGCAGAAGGTGGTCACGAGCGACACAGGCACCGCGATGAGCGGGATGAGTGTGGCGCGCCAGCCTTGCAGGAAGATGAAGACGACGAGAGCCACGAGCACGAGTGCCTCAAGCAGCGTGTGCATGATCTCGGTGATGGAGTCGCTGATGGGGGTGGTGGTGTCGAGTGAGACGAAGCCATTCATCCCTGGGGGCATGTTGGCGACTTTCTCGTCAAGCATCTTGCGCAGGGCTGCCATCGTGTCCAGTGCGTTGGCATCGGCAGATTGGTAGACGGCAATAACGGTGGAGCTGCGGCCACCGACGCGGCTGGCGATGGAGTAGGACTGGGAGCCGAGCTCGATCTTCGCGATGTCGCCGAGGCGCACGGCCTTCGTGCCTTCTTGGCGTACGATGATGTCGTTGAACTCCTCGATGCTGGTGAGGCGCCCCTTGTTGCGGATGGTGTAGGTGAACTCCTGACCATCGGCGATGGGCTCAGCGCCGACGGAGCCGCCGGGGTTGATGCTATTCTGCGCATTGACGGCGGCGTAGACCTCGTGGACGGAGATACCTTTCTGCGCCATCTTGGTGGTGTCCAGCCAGATACGCACGGCGTACTCACCGGCAAAGACGCGCACGTTGCCCACACCAGGGACGCGCTTCATCGCGTCGACGAGCTGCGTGACGGCGTAGCCCGTGAGCTCGGTGCTGGAGTAGGTGCCGTCGGGGGAATCCATGGCAAAGAGCATCATGGGTAGACCCGAGGACTGGTTGATGGTGATGCCCATCTGCGCGACGGTAGAGGGCAGCGATGCGGTCGCCTGAGCGTAGCGCATGTAGGTGAGCTGCTGGGCGGTGTTCGCATCCGTGCCGGGGCTGAAGACGACGCTGATGGTCGCTGAGCCATTGTTGGAGGAGGTGGACTGCATGTAGTCCATATTCTCCAGACCCGAGAGCTGGAGCTCGATGGGGGTGGCGACGGCGTCAGCGACTTCCTGAGCGTTCGCACCGGGGTAGGCGGCTTGGAGCTCGATGGTGATGGGCGCGATGTCGGGATAGAGCGAGACGGGGAGGGATCGCATGCAGATGATCCCCAGCAGTGTCGTGAGGATGGAGATCACACCGGCGATGATGGGGTGCTTGATAAAGAAGGGTGCCATGGTCTAGTGAATGGGGGACTGGGCTATTAAATGGGTGGGTGAGGGGAGTGATGTTTAATCTTGTGCCTCGTTGCTAGGTGTCTGTGGCTTGGGCTCAGGCTGGGGGCTCGCGGGGGCTTTCACCTGATCCTTGGTCGCGGTGATGGAGGGCTCGACGGTCATGGGGCGCGAGTAGACGTAGGGCTTGATGGTGAGTTTGTTCACCAATGCTTCACCGTAAGGCTTGTTCGCCCCAAAGACGCGCATGGCGTTGATCGCACCCTCGACGACGACGCGTGAGTCGGCGAGCGAGGGGATGCCCTCCTCCTTGAGGAAGAGCTCCATGGGACCGGATACACCTGCACCGTGAGCCATGACGTCGAGCTCGTCCTCGGCCTTGGCCTGCTTGAAGAGGAAGTCGCGGAAGTCCTTGGCCTCATTCTTCTTGAGGAAGAGCTCATCCCAGCTAGCCACACCTTCCTTTGCAGGGAGGTCGTCGGGGAGCTTGCCGTTCTTCTCCATGAGAGCACGGATGTCGGAGGCCTCAGCTTGCTTGAGCAAGAGCTCCTTCCAGCTGCTCACCTCCATTTTGCCAAAGATGAGTGCCTCGAGCGAGGGGGCTTTTGTCTTCATGAGGATCTGGGGGATAACGGCTGCGCGGTTGATGCTCACGACCTGCATGGGGGCGAGCACGGTCTGTCCTGTCGTGTCCACGGTGGGGAGGTTGACGACCTTGCCCTTGATGACGGGCATGGGCATGGGAGCCCCATTGGGCAGGATGAAGACGATCATGTCGATGCCCTCAAAGCTGACGAGCGCCTGTGTGGGCACGAGGTAGGCTCCCTGCATCACCTCATCATCGACGCGGATGCGCACGGGCATGCCTGAGTGGAGCACTCCCTTCTCATTCTGCACGCGTCCGACGACGGAGAGCGTGCCTGTCGTGCGGCTGAGCTTGTTGTCCACGGAGGTGACGACGCCAGCCTCGGGGTAGGGTGTGCCATTCTCAAGGATGATGTGGAAGGGGATCTTGGCATCAGCGACGGTCTTGTGCTGCGACTCGGTGTAGCCCTTGAGCGCGAGCTTGCCGCTGATTTGGAAGTCGACGCGCATCGGGTTCACCGAGGAGAGCGTGACGAGAGCCTGAGGGCTGCTGGGGGAGACGAGATCGCCGATGGAGGGATTCGCAATGCCGGCGCGTCCGGTGAAGGGGGCGCGTATCTCGGTGTAGCCGAGGTTGATCTCTGCCTGATGCAGCAGGGCGATCATCTGCTCTATGGTGGCCTGTGCGCGCAGGATGTCGGCTTTGTTCCTGATGACGAGCGTCTCGGTGTCGGTGATGGTCTTGTCCATGACGGCACCGGGGGACTGGGCGTTGAGCTTGGCGTAGCGCTTGAGGTTCTCGCTGTTCATATCCAGCGCGACCTTGGCTTGCTTCAGCGCGGCTTCGGCGATGTGGAGGTTGGCGGTGGCTTCGCGTACAGTGGCCTTGTAGGGGGCGGGGTCGATGGTGAAGAGCAGCTGGTCTTTCTGCACGATGTCGCCATTCTTGAAGTTCTGCTTGAGGAGGAATCCGCTGACCTGTGCGCGGATCTCGGTCTCTTCTACGCCGCGTAGACTGCCAAACCACTCGGCCTGAGTCGCGACATCGCGCTGGATGAGGGGCGTGGTGCTGACGAGGAAGGGAGGCAGCGTGGGTTTCGCATTCTTGGCATCGAGGGGCTTCTTCTCGGGACCTGCCTGAGCGGCGGCTGCGGCTGGGGTCTTCGGAGCAAAGGTGAAGGGGGAGGTCACGAGGCGCTGCGCCTTGCTCGGGTCGCTCAGGCGGCTGTTGCTGCCTGTGACGCGGTTCGCATAGAGGGCGTTGGCCTTGTCACAGACGATGGGCGTGTCGGTGGCCTTGTCGTAGCCCAATGCCTTGAACTGCTCGGCGAGCGGGGCGAGGACACCCTCGACGGCGACGAGCTCTTGGGTGGACTCATAGCCCGAGGCTTCCTTGACGGCGATGGGGTAGTTGCCGATGGGTTTGACAGTGATCATCTTGGGCTTGCCATCCTTGTCCAGCGCGATGAGGTAGCTCGTACGCAGCACGCTCTGGATGGAGTCGGCGGGGACGAGCATGACGGTCTTGAGGTTGAGCGGGATCTTCACACGCACGGCCATGCCGGGGCGCAGGATGTTGTCTGGATTGGCGAACTCGGCGGTGATGGCGATGAGGCCATTGCTGTCAATCTTGCTATCTAGGGCGGTGAGATCTCCCTTGAGGGGGTACTCTTTGCCATTTTCTAGGATGAGGGAGACGGGGAGCTTGCGGCTGTTGATTTCACCGTAGTTGAGCGCATCGAGGATGCGGTTGGAGCTCACGGCAAAGTCGACGCGGATGGGGTCGATGGAGACGATGCTCGTCAGGGTGGTCGCAGGTGTCACGAGGGCGCCTTGGGAGACATCGGCTGTGCCGACGACGCCGTCATAGGGCGCGCGGATGGTGGTGTAGTCGACGTTGATCTGGGCGCGCTCGACGGCGGCTTCCATCTGCTCGATGCTCGCCTGCTCCATCTGGACTTGTACCTCTGCGCTGCGCAGGACTTGGCGGGCGTCGTCGAGTTCCTTTTCGGAGATGGCGTTTTGGCGGATGAGCTGGGTGAATCGGTTCACATCCAGCTGGGCTTGCTGGACGGAGGCCTCGGCGGCGGCGCGCTTCGCGCGAGCGACGAGGAGATTCGCCTCGGCCTGCTTGAGCTGCGCCATGTAGATTTTGGAATCAATGGAAAAGAGCACGTCGCCCGCCTTGACGCGTGCGCCGTTCTTGTAGTGCTGCGTCTCAAGGAAGCCTGACACCTGAGGCTTGATGCTCGTGCTGTCCAAGCCGCGCAGGTAGCCAAACCATTCGCCAAAGTCGGATACTTGTTGCTCCTGAATCGGGAAAACTGTCACCGTGGGGGCTTGCTGCGCTGATGTCTGCGCAGTCTGCTCTTGATTCTCACAGGAGGTCGTGAGAATACCGATGGTGCAGCTCGTGAGGGCTAGAGTTAGGATTGCCTTCTTAGTCATAAAATTCTCGGGTGCCGTTTCAATGCTCCTTTCGAGAGTACTAAATTCTATCTCCTAGGTCAACGGAATTTTACAGAGCAAAAGTGTCATGACATTTATAATTTGTGCTTTTGCGCTGCGGTGGGCATGTTATCGTATAGAAAGACTTGCCATGGGGGAGGATGGAGTGCGTGTGAGGGTGCATCCTCTTTTCGAGCTTGAACCCTGCGGAGAAATTCGGTAGAATGAGTCAGATTTATGAAAGTTATCGCCATCGCTAATCAAAAGGGAGGAGTCGGCAAAACCACGACGTCCATCAATCTGGCAGCTGGACTCAGTGCCGCAGGTCGTCGCGTCCTCCTCATTGACCTCGACCCACAGGGCAACTCCACGAGTGGTCTAGGAGTGGAGGCCGATGGCGAGGACACGATCTACCCCGTTCTTCTAGGAGAGGCAGATATCGAAAGCAAGATCCAAGATGCAGGACGTCCGAACCTCTCTATCATCCCCGCCCATATGGATCTCTCAGGTGTCGAAATCGAGCTCACCATCTCGGGCTCGCACATGACCTGCCTGCGCGACGTGCTGGTGAAGCTGCGCGAGGCGAATCAATACGACTATGTCATCCTCGATACGCCCCCGTCGCTCGGTGTGCTCATGACGGCCTCACTCTGCGCCAGCGATGAGATCATCTCCCCGCTGCAGTGCGAGTACCTCAGTCTGGATGGTCTGGCGAAGATCCTCTACATCACCGAGCAGATTCGCGAGAGCGGGATTAACCCCACGCTCTCGCATGAGGGCATCATCATGACCATGTTCACCAACACGAATCTCGCACGCCAAGTTGTCGAACAGGTACGTGAGAATATGGGACCTGTCCTCTACTCTACCATTATCCCCCGCTCCGTCCGCGTGGGCGAGGCGCCCAGCTTTGGCCGTACCGTCTATGAGCACGATCCCTATGGACTAGCAACACTCGCCTACTCGAAGGTGGTGAAAGAGTTCCTCGTGCGTCACGAGGGGAAATAAGCTCATCCGCTAGCGTATTGCTCTTGCCCCTTATGCTTCGCTGGCTCTTCCCTCATGTCTGCGAGCTCTGTGGCGATGATTGGGAGACGGAGAGCTCACTGTGCCCCGAGTGCTGTGAGACGCGTGTCCCGCGTGTCCCCAGACCGCTCTGCCTCCACTGCGGGAGTCCCGTGTATATGCGGCTGGATGACCCGTGGGTCTGCCCCGAATGTGAGGACAAACCGAGGCACTTTGAGTTTGCACGTGCGGGGTTCTATGGCACAGATGAGATGCTGGAGCTCATGCACCGCTACAAGTATGGGCGAGAGACACATTTCGCCCGCAGCTTTGCCCAGCTTATGGCGGAGCACTGGCGTCAGCATCCCATTCTTTCGCGGCGTAGGAACTGGACACTCGTGCCTGTCCCTGTCACGCGCGAAAAGCTCTTTCACCGCCGCTTCAACCAATCGCTCCTGCTCGCCGAGGAGCTGTGCCACCATTTCCCCCAATTCCGCATCGCACAGCCTCTGGAGCGGAGAGCCTCGGCTATACGCAGTCAAACACAGCTGACGGCACACCAGCGCATGCTCAACGCGAATAAAGTATTTCGTCTCAAGCGCAGCTACCTCAAGGGTGGACGCAAAACACTCCCGTCAGGACACCTCGTGCTCATCGACGACGTCTACACCACAGGCGCGACGCTGCGCTCGTGCGCCAGACAGCTCAGAAAGATAAAAATGGTCGAGCAAGTTGTCGTTATCACCGCGATGCGTGCCGGAGGTGACATGTGCCTCGTAAAATAATGGATACGTGACCACATTACACTGCTGCAAGAGATAGATATATTTCACTTGAAAAAAAACTGCTAACAGTGTATAAACCCCGCATGTCTACGACGGTACGCACACGATTCGCTCCCTCGCCTACGGGCTATCTCCACATCGGTGGAGCACGTACGGCTCTCTTCAATTATCTCTTTGCAAAGAAATTAGGCGGTACATTTGTCCTGCGCATCGAGGATACTGATCAGGAGAGGCATAATGAGGAAGCGATGTCGGCGATCTTCTCAGGCATGCAGTGGCTGGGCCTCGACTGGGATGAGGGTGAGGGAGTAGGCGGCGACTACGCGCCCTACTACCAGAGCCAGCGACAGGAGATCTATGACCGCTACTTTGAGCAGCTGCGCGCCTCGGGGCATGTCTACGAATGCCCCGCGCCCAACAAGCGCGACAAGAATGGCGATGAGATCCCAGGCACGAGTGAAGGCACTGTCTGGCGCTTCCGCTTTAAGCGTGAGGGTATCATGACACTCCACGATATGGTCTGTGGCGACATCAATGTCGACTACACACAGGAGGAGAACACGCCTGACATGGTGGTGAAGCGCACCGATGGTAGCTACATTTTCCATCTCGTCAATGTCGTGGATGACATCGAGATGAAGATCACCCACGTCATCCGCGGTGAGGATCATGTGATGAATACCTTTAAGCATCTCCAGCTCTTTGACGCCTTTGGCATAGCCCCCCCTCTCTACGCACACATCCCCCTCATTCAGAATCCCGATGGTTCCAAGATGAGCAAGCGCGACACCGGAGCCCAGCTGGGGAACTACCCCGAAGACGGCTTCCTGCCTGACGCCGTGGTGAACTTCATCGCGCTTCTCGGTTGGAACCCCAAGAATGGTGAAGAAATTTTCTCTAAGCAACAACTCATTGAGCTCTTCAGCCTCGAACATGTGAACCGCAACGCGGCGAAGTTCGACATTACGAAGTGCAAATGGATGAACCAGCAGCACCTCATGCGCCTGAGTGCCGAGGACTTCACCACGCGCGCGCTGCCCTTCTGCACCGCCGCTGGTCTGAGCGATACGGACACCCTGCGCGCAGCCATCCCTACCGTACAGACAAAGGTGCAGCTGCTCTCCGAGATCCCCACCTGGCTCAAGTGGCTCGAGCAGCTCGACTACGAAGCCGAGGCCATGGGCAAGCTCCAGCCGAATGCAGGCGAGCAGCTCGCTCTCTTTGCCAAGGCTGTAGCCGAGCTCCCTGAGTGGAGTGGCAAGGAGGCCACCGCCCTCATCAAGCCCCTGACCAAGGGCGCAGGCGTGAAGGTAGGTGCCATGATGTTCCCCCTGCGCATCGCGCTGACAGGCAGCCATGCAGGTCCCGATCTCGGTGACATCATGCAGCTGCTCGGGCGCGACGAGGTGCTACGCCGCCTGAGTGTCTTTCCCTGCTAAGATTTAAAATACAAAAACATCAAAAACGTGCGTACCGCTGACTTTGATTATCACCTGCCCAGCGAGCTCATCGCGGCTCACCCTCTGGCGAATCGCGACTCCTCGCGCATGATGGTGCTCCATCGTGATACGGGGCTCATCGAGCATCGGTTATTTCGCGACATCCTCGAGTACACGCGGGCGGGAGATCACTTCATTTTCAACAACACGCGCGTGCTTCCCTCACGCTATTTTTCCAATGACGGAGGCATCGAGCTGGTGCGCACTAGCTTCACCGATGCCCTCGTCTGGAAGAGCCTCGTGCGCCCAGGGCGCAAGATGAAGCTCGGCCGTCAGGTGCAGGTGGGCGAGGCCACAGGCACTGTCGAGCACATCGACGAGGAGGGCTACCGCTACATACGCTGGGATAGCCCCGTGGATGAGGCAGCCCACGCGCAGCTCGCGCTGCCTCACTATATGAATCGCGAGAGCGAGCAGGCGGATGCCGAGCGTTATCAGACTGTCTATGCGCGTGAGGAGGGTGCTATTGCCGCGCCCACGGCGGGGCTGCACTTCACCCCCGAGATCATGGCACAGCTACCGCACAGCTTTGTCACGCTGCACGTTGGAGTTGGCACCTTCCGCCCAGTGAAGGTGGAGAATATTCTCGACCACCTGATGCACAGCGAGCCCTACTACCTCAGCTCAGAGACAGCACAAGCCATCGAGCGCGCCCAGCGCAACATCCTCGTCGGCACGACGAGTGTGCGCGTACTGGAGAGCGTCGCTGCCCAGCAGGGACGCCCCCTGCGCGAGGCCTCGGGGGAGACGCAGATTTTTATCTACCCTGGCTATGAATTCCGTGTGACAGATGCCTTGCTTACGAATTTCCACCTGCCCCAGAGCACCCTCATCATGCTTGTGAGTGCCTTTGCGGGCAAGGAGCTCATTATGCGCGCCTATGAGGAGGCCGTGCGCGAGCGCTACCGATTCTTCTCCTACGGCGACTGCATGCTTATTCTGTAAATCCGACGCGCTGTATCTTTATTTGGATTTTTTCTATTTTGCGACATTAGGTGCAGATAGGCAAAATTCAGCACAAAATATGCTTTATTTTACAAAATAGTCATATAATACGCTCGTATTGCCCCAGCGAGTGCACTTCTTGTTTGACATTGCGTCTCGTTTGTTTTATAGTCAGCGGTCAAGAAACAGTGCTATTTTGATGAATTACCCTTTAGTAACAAAAATTTGTACCAGCATGCTGCTTGCTCTCTCTCTTCATACGAGCTATGCCACAACAGAGAGCCGGACGCTCGCCCGCACCCAGATACAAGCCAAACGCGGGGACGCCGAGGCACAATTCATCCTCGGTCAGGCCTACGAATATGGTGAGGTCGTTGAGCTCGACGTTCGCAAGGCGCTTACTTGGTACACCCTTGCCGCCAAGCAAGGGCATACGGCAGCGCAGACCAGTCTCGGCGTCTGCTACGAACATGGCAAAGCCATGCCTCAGGATCCAACAGAAGCCGTCAAGTGGTACAGCCGCGCCGCCGAGCAGGGCTACGCTCCCGCGCAGACCAATCTCGCCTACTGCTATCAGCATGGCATCGGTACCCCACTCAACGCAAAGCAAGCAGTGACGTGGTACACTCGTGCAGCTGAGCAGGGACATGCGCGCGCCCAGACGAATCTCGCTTACTGTTATGCGAATGGCTTTGGCGTGCGCAAAGACGTCGCGCAGGCGGTGACGTGGTACAAGCGCGCCGCCGAGCAAGGCTACGCCCGTGCCCAGACCAATCTCGGAGTGTGCTATGAGCAAGGCAGCGGCGTCACCGCGAATCGAAAAGAGGCGCTCAAATGGTTCGCCCTCGCCGCGGAGCAGGGCTATGCTCCCGCTCAGACGAATCTCGCCTACGCCTACGAGCTCGGCTACGGAGTCGAACAAGATGAACGCGAAGCGGTGAAATGGTACACACGCGCCGCCGAGCAGGGCGTCGCCATGGCGCAGTACAATCTGGGAGTCTGCTACGAACAGGGGAAGGGCGTGAAGCGCGATCTCAAGCAAGCCGCTCACTGGTACACTCTCGCCGCCGAGCAGGGCATGGACATCGCCGACAACGCTCTCAAATCATTGAAGCGCGCAAAAAAGAAACATTCCTCCTCATAGCAGCAGCTCTCACTCGCTCTGCTGTGCCATCTCGCGCCGCGCGCGGCGTCGCTCTCGCGTGACCTGATCTTCGCTCGCGCCCAGGCTGCGCAGCAGATGGCTCGTCATGCTCAGCGCGACCTCCTCCTCTCCTGAGAACACCGTCTGCGCACCCTGCCCGCGCAGTGCTATGGCGTCGCTCAGGTAGCTCGTATGCGCCATGACCTTGATCTCGGGATTGAGAGCACGCGCCGCAGTAGCAATCTCCTGACTGGGAGCAGCCGCGGCGGTGATGATGATGGCGCGCGCGTGGCTGATGCCCGCCATCTCGAGGATAGTACGATGACGCGCATCGCCGAGCATCGCAGGGAGCTGCTCCTCGGCGAGCTTGTTGACCGTATCAATATTCATCTCGAGGACAAAGACATCCAGATCGTAGCTGCGCAGCACGCGCGCAAGGATCTGCCCGCAGGGACCGTAGCCCACGAGTATGATGCGATGATTATCCTCATCGGGGAACTCGGGGAGCTGCGCATTTTTTTGCTTGAGCAGCCCGATGTTGCGCCGCTCAAAGAACTGTGTCATCTGCGGTGTGAAGCGGTAGAGGATAGAATTGAGCGTGATGGTGATCATCGCCACGCCCGTAATCACGTTCGCCGCCGAGGGAGGCAGCAAAAAATAAGTCCCCGCCGCCAAGGAGGCAAGGATGAAGGAGAACTCGCCTATCTGCGAGAGAGCCGCCGCGACCCCCACCGCCATGCGGCTCGTCCTGCCCAGCAGCAGCATCACAGTGAAGGCAATCAGAGGTTTTGCAAAGAAACTCAGACAAAAGGTCGCCACCGCCAGAGGCCAGTGCGCCACGAGCCCCGACCAGCTAAAGCCCATCCCAATGGAGACGAAAAAGAGCACCGCAAAGGCATCACGCATAGGCAGTGCGTCACTCGCTGCGCGCGCAGAAAAGCGACTCTGCCCCACCACCATCCCCGAGAGGAAGGCGCCGAGCTCCATCGAGGCATTGAACACATAAGATGAGATCACTGCAATCCCCAGCGCGAGCACGAGCACGGTGAGGGTGAAGAGATCACTCGAGCTGCTGCGCGACACATGCCCGAGGATATAGGGGATGAGCTTGCGACCGAGCAGGCCGACACCGAGGACGAGCAGCCCCAGCTTGAGCACCATCCAGCCGAGAGCCACCGCCACACTCGCCACGCCGACACCCTCCGCGCCGCCGAGTATATCGACGATGACAGGCAGCAGCACGAGCAACATGATGGTCACGATGTCTTCCACCACCAGCCAGCCGACCCCCGTATGACCGATAGGTGACTGGAGGACATGGTTGTCCGCGAGCACGCGCGTGAGCACCACGGTCGAGGAGACGCAGATGCAGAGCCCATACATGATGGGACTGAAAGAGTAGGGATCTCCCTCGCCAAAGAAGAAATAAGCGCTCGCCCCGAGGCACACACTCGAGACGATACAGACGAGAGCACCCGGGATGACCACGCGACGCACCGCGAGCAGATCCTTGAAGTGGAACTGCAAGCCTACGCCAAAGAGTAGCAAAATCACCCCCACATGGGAAAACTCCGCTACCAAATGGCTATCCACCCGCATCCCCCAGAGATGCCCCGCCGCGATCATCCCCGCCAGCAGGTAGCCGACGAGGGGCGAGAGGCGCAGGCGCTGGGCGATGATGCCCAGCACGAGAGCGAGACTCAGACCGATAGCCAGTGTTGCGATCATGACATCAGGCGAGCCCAGAGGACCTTCAGATAGCGACCCTCGGGATAGGTAGAGAGATAGGGATGATCCCAGCCAGGACCCGACATCTCGACGATCTGGAGGCGGCGACCGAGACGCTGCGCGGCTTTGATTACTGTCTTTTCAAACTCGTGCGCCGAGAGCAGCCCCGAGCAGGAGCAGGTGACAAAGAGGCCACCGGGGCGCACGCACTGCATGCCCAGCATATTGAGATCGTAGTATTTCTTGATCCCCTCCTCCTTCTCCTCATCGCGACCGAGGACGAACTTGGGAGGGTCGAGCAGCACCACGTCAAAGAGCTTGCCATTGCGCACCATCTGGCGCGCGTAGACAAAGGCGTCCGCATGGACGAAATCAATGCGATGCTGCGGATGATTGATATTCGCATTGCGCTTCGCCATCGCGATCGCCTTCTCATCGAGGTCGACCGCCGTCACCTCGGAGGCAGCGCCATGGAGCTTCGCTTGGATGGAGAAGCCACCCGAGTAGCAGCAGAGATCGAGCATCGATTTGCCCTCGACGAGTTTAGATAGCTTCACACGGTTGTCACGCTGGTCGCAGAAAAAGCCTGTCTTGTGCCCCTGGGCAAAATCCACTTCATACTGCACGCCATGCTCCTCCACGCGTACAATGCGTACCGCCTCACTCTCGGGGGCGGTCTCAGGATCAATGCCCTCCATGCGCGCGATGCTGGGATCGACGTGGATGACATGGCGGCGTGTGCCGCAGAGCTCATGCAGGATGGGCATCCAGTCGACGAGCCTGTTCCAGACACCTAGTGTCGTGACATCGAGACTGAGTACGTCGGCGTAGCGGTCGACGATGAGTCCCCCCACGCCGTCTGAGTCGCCATGCAGGACGCGGTAGGCATTCGTATGGGCGTCGAGCTTGAGCTCGTCGCGACGCCACGTGACTGCCTTTTTCAGTGCCTCGATGAGATTCTTCTCCTCGATGGCATCGCGGCTGTGCGTGAGCATGCGCAGCGGTGTACGGCTCTTTGCATTCCAGAATCCGCCGCCAAAGAGCTCGCCGTTCTTGTCATAGACATGGATGAGCTCGCCATCTTGGGCATCACGGCTCACCGCTCCAAGCATGCGGGGGAAGACGGCGGGATTATAGGTGAAATACTTCAACTGCACCCAAGGTGAGAGCCATTGCTCGCTCCCCTCAGGAGCCTCTCCGCCGACAAAGGCGCGGCGAGGCTGCGGACGCGACGCGCCCTGATCACGGCGCTCATGCGAGCGGAACGAAGGACGGTCACGGAAGCCGCCCCTATCTTCACGAGGGCGGAAGCCACCGCGCTCCTCGCGGTCACGGAAGCCGCCCCTATCTTCACGAGGGCGGAAGCCACCGCGCTCCTCGC
>CAYJLP010000026.1:16830-19949 GCA_964371115.1 uncultured Akkermansia sp.
GGTCATGGAAGCCGCCCCTATCTTCACGAGGGCGGAAGCCACTCTGCTCATCGCGGTCGCGACGCTGAGGGCGAGAATGATCAGAAGAATAGTCGGAGGAAGAATCAGAAAAAGAACTCATGTGCAGCCCGCACTATAGGACCTCTGGGGACAAATGTCAAGCTTCTCTCAACTCCATTTCACAGAAGAAATCGCAGCACATCACACCCGCGCATACAAGCGTGCGGCAATATCGACAAAGAGCGTGATCACCTCCACAATATGCCCATAAAAACCCGCCCACGAAATCACCTCGAACACAGCGAGAATGATGACTAGCATGATGAGATTCATCAGACCGATAAAGAGCGTGGAAAAGTAGAGCCCATTTTCTAGCAAATCAGGCTGCTCTCGCGGGATGACCCATATGGTCCAGTAGACGTGAAAGGTCAACCAGAAGCCAAAGCCCCCGTATAGCACATAGTCACCGTAATGAAAGGGAAAAAGCTTCTGCACCGCCCACACGCTGCCCATCCACACAATCAGCCAAAAGGGAACAAAGTAGGGCGAGAGCGCAACTACGGGATTATCCGCCTCCGTATCCACATAGCCCCCATCAAGTGACACCTTGATTCCCGCGACCCCGCGAAAACAGAGAATAGACGTCAATGCATGTGTCAACTCATGACCTAATATATAAACATAGAGCAAGGCGCGGCCAAAGACACGCATGAGAAACAAGATGAAAAAAACAAGCAGCCCGATGAAGGCCGACCACACAGACGTGCTCGTGAGCAAGGAGCTGACATCCACCTTCGGCATAGCCTCAAGCAGCGAGCGCAGCAGCGCAAACGAGAGCACAAGACTCAGGGGTAGGAAGAGCACCGTCGCCCAGAAAATACGCCCTACGCGCCTGAGCCCCGAGATAGGAGCCACCCCCTCATCATAGTCGTGCAGCATCGCCTCCTCATCATCAAAGGGGAGCAAGAGCTGCTTCTGCTTCTGCGGCGGAGCTTGCAGCTGCGACTTGGGTGCAGGCTTCTTTTCTGGAGGTGGCGCATCAGGTGTATAGCTCAGATGCTCCGTGATGCGGCGCTTCTCGACCTTCGCTTGCACAGGCGCATAGACACGCCAGTCGCCGTGTACAGGCGGGGGCGTAGGCTCTTGTTGCTGGACAGGCTCTGCGGCTGGCTTCACGCGAGCGGCGCGCTCAGGCTTGGGGGAGCGAGGCGTAGTGCGCTTGGTGCGAGTTTGTTTTGCTGGTGACTTGGGTGGGATTTCCTTCATTCTGCCGGACGAATATCTTGAATAGAAAGTGAGACAGAAGTACGACCGCGCCACGTGTTGCGATCAATCGTAAAGGCAATATCCCACGGAGGGTCGGGCAGATCCAGCTGCGCGCCATTAAAATACATCGCCTCACACTCCACCTCATACTGACGCAGACTCAGACGCATATGACCGCCCTGCAAGCGGCGCGGCGCCTGATTGAGCATCACATGGCGCGTCATAAACACAGGCTGAGGATTCGCATTGCCAAAGGGCTCAAGCAGCTCATAGCTATCGAGCAAATCGAGGCTCAGCTCACTGAACTGCACCTCGCTATCAATATGCAGCACAGGCTTGCGCTGCTCCTTGCTCGTATTCTCCTTCACATAGGTATTAAAATCACGTCGGAAATCATCCATCTGCTCCTCACGGATGAGCAGCCCCGCCGCCATCTCGTGCCCCCCGCCTGACACCAACGAGCTATGACAGGCATGAATAGCCTGCACGAGCGAAACACCGGGAATAGAGCGACCAGATCCCTTGCCTAGCCCCTCCTCGTCAAAGGAAATCACAAAGCTCGGCTTGTGATAACGGCGCATCAGCAGCGATGCCACAATACCCACGACCCCGGGGTGCCAACATCGTGAGCCTAGCACAATCACATGCTCCCCGCTGAGATCGGGGCGCGACTCAATCATCTGAATCGCCGCATCGCGAATCTTCACCTCCTCCTGCTGGCGCTTCTGATTAAGTTTGTCGAGACTGCGAGCGAGATGCTCTGCTTGGTAGGGATCTTGGCACAACAGAAGCTCGAGCGCATCTATCGGTCTATCCATACGACCCGCAGCATTGATACGAGGACCGAGGCGAAAGGAAACATGACTCGCCGTCAGGGGAGAGCGCTGCCCAACTAGCTTATTGAGTGCGCTGAGACCGAGGTGTTTTGATCGCTCCATGAGACGCAGACCGTGGCGAGTCAGTAGGCGGTTTTCTTCCACCAGCGGCACAATGTCCGCCACTGTGGCCACCGCCACAATATCGAGATAATCGCGCAGATCTACATCTGGCAAGCGGCGACGCTTCTGCAGCGCATGGCAGAGCTTGAACACCACCCCTGCACTACAGAGATAAGTCTTGTCACTATGCTCCTCCAGCTTCGCATTCACAATCGCGCAGGCATCGGGGCGACCGCGAGGACTCGCCTCGTGATGGTCGACAATGATCACATCCACGCCCCGCTCTCGCAGCCATGCCACCTCATCAATAGACGACGTACCGCAGTCCACACTGATGAGCAAATCCGGCATCTGTCCACAGGTCTCGATGGCTCGCGTAATCCCATCCACACTCAGACCGTAGCCCTCCTTTGTCCGTATCGGAATAAAACAATGCGTACGAACGCCGTAAGCTCGAAGAATACTATAAAGTATCATCACCGAGCTCACGCCATCCACATCATAATCACCATAGATACACACGCACTCACGCCCATCCACAGCCTGAAAGATACGGGCGACCGCCTCCTCCATCTCTGCCATCTCAAAAGGGTCGCTGAGATCAGCGAGCCGCGGCTTAAGATATCTCTCTGTCTTCTCGCGTCCAGATATCCCACGCTGCGCGAGTAGACGCCTCACCAGTAATGGTAAGTTTAAATCACTCTCATCATTCAGATCCACCTGTCCGTCCATTGGGCGTATTTCCCAACTGAACTTCGTACTCATAAGAGTTAGTGTAACATCACTCACCGCTCTGAGTCAAGGTCGAAATCTGTCACATCGCGCATTATTGTCTGCACCTAAAAGCGAAGAACCATACAAAGCAGCAACTATATGAAATAGATGCGAAACATCTTGGATTTTTAAGGTTCAGAC
>CAYJLP010000027.1:0-19622 GCA_964371115.1 uncultured Akkermansia sp.
GGCCTTGGTATGAAGCGACTGTGGTCACGATACGATTCTGACGGAGTGCCCTTTTTTCTACTCCCTGCCCTCTTGCTCGTGGCGCATGCTGAGGAAACGATCACTGTCAGCGAGGCACTCAACCAGTCCGAACAGCGAGAACTTCGACGCTTCCTCAGCGAGGATGTCAGTTTATTTCGCAAAGAGCCCCCTCTTGATCTCGTGATATCGCAAGCACGCACGACGCGTATTCTCAATAATGGCTACCGCATCATTGAGATCAGCGCCCCTCGAGCGAAGGATGAATCCCCCTCACCTTTTGCCTCATCTGCCGTCTTGAGGGTGACAAGTTCCGCCTCGTAGATCTGATCCGATCTACGGAGTCACAAGCCAAATGCTTTACCTATACGCTGAGCAATCGCAAACTCAGCATCAGGGATGCTAGCGGTACGCTCAAGCGTAGCTTGCTACTGTCAGATCCCTCGCTCCTCTCCCTGTTTGAGGCTCAGGAATACATTATAAGCTCAAGAGGGGATTTGAGCGCGAGGAGGAGGAGCGACAGTGCGCCGCTGCCCTCAACACACTCCAGCGCCAATGGGGCTTCTTTAGCTCAGCTCAATTGGTCGAATTCGGCAAGACTGCTGATTTTGGTGGAGGGCGCTACTGCGTCTTGCAAACCGATTACGGCAGTGGTGCCTACCTCGCTCTGGTCGTCGTCTTCGAATACTCGGAGCAACCCCACGAGGATGGCACGCGCGCCATGCGTGTGATCGGGCACTACATGAAGAGTCTAGGCACCCCTCCACGTTGGAACTACTACTACGGGAAGAACGAGCAGATCTTCTCCATCTGCGATGGCGTTGGCAAGCTCCTGTATCAATTAAATCTCGTCACGAGAAAAGACAACCAGTTCCCCCCCTACACCCTGTCACCGCCCTACACGCTGCCCAGTGAGTTGCCATGATGAGGCAGCCTCATGCGAGCTTTTTTGAGGGGACTTCTCAGCTCAGAGAGAATAGAGAAGCCCCCCCTTTAAGATCTTGTCCATTGCTGCAACTGAGCCAGCCTATGAGACGATTTTGTAGACGCGTCCTTCTCGGCGTGGTAGAGGGGCGGGCTTGTCCCCATCGCGGTAGCCGAGGATGACCTGCTCAATCGCCTCGTAGCCCTCGGGAATGCCGAGATCGCGGAGCAGCGCCTGTCCGTACTCGGATTCGAAGGTGGGCTGTGCGCGGGAGATGCAGGCGGCACCGAGGTCGAGGGATTCGGCAGCGATGAGCATATTCATCACACTGCACATCGCGTCGAGCTTGTAGGTATGCAGGGTCTCGGGATGGGCAAGTACGACAATGAGGGTGGGCGCGCCAAAAAAGGCGTCAGGACCTTTCTTCCAGAGAGCGGTGTTGATCGTTGAGAGCTCAGCGATGACTTCCTTGTCTTGGATGGCGATGCAGATGGGCGCCTGCTTGTTCATGCCGCTGGGGGCGTAGAGACCTGCTTCCAGTACGGCGTCGAGGTCAGAGGCGCTGACCTGCTCGGCGGTGTACTTTCTGCAGCTGCGGCGTGACTTGATGAGGGCGAGTGTGTCGTTCATTTCGTTAGACATCTTAACAAATGACCTCAGGCTAGTGAAGACTTTTTTCCCCTAGAAATAAAAAAGCCCCCTATTCCCTCGCCACCGTGCTCACGGTGTGACTGCGAGAGAATAGAAGTCTTGTAGATTTTCTTAGATTGGATTATTTCGCCGTGTCAGCCTTGAGTGCCTTCTCGGCAGCTTCCTGCTCGGCTTTGGCTTGCTTGTCGAGTTCGCGAGCGAGGTCGAGGAGCTCTTGAGCTTTGGCGGCGAGCTTCTTGTCTCGTTCCTTAGCTGATTGCTCGAGCTTCTTGGCCATCTTTTCTTTTTCGCTCATCTCAGAATCTTGGTAGCTGGGATCGAGAAGCTGGCGCGTCTCGCCGTAGGCACCGTGATGGTTTTTGTCATAGATGAGCGAGTAGACAGCACCCTCACGCTTGGCGTAGGCATCGGAGTTGCGCTTGACGAGATCAAGAGCGGTCTCTCCATCCTTGGTTTTCGCGTCCTTGTCAGCACCGCGCTTGAGGAGCATGGCGACGACTTCGTTGTTCCCACGCAGAGCGGCGAGGGCGAGAGGTGTGTAGCCGTTGTTCTCCGTCTGATTGATCTGCAATCCGCTGTCGATGAGCTTTTCTGCGATGATGGGGAAGCCACTCCATGCCGCCCAGTGCAGGGCGGTGAAGCCGTGCTTGTCCTTGAGCTGGATGTCGATGTCGGGCTGTGCGAGCAGCTGCTCGACAAAGCGCAGACGCGTCTTGTCACGCGAGAGGCTACGGTCGCTACGCAGCAGGTTGCTGTAGCAGACGCGCATGAGCGGCGTGATGCCGTTATCATCCGTGGCATTGACGAAGGAGACAGTGGTCTCACCATCGGCGGCGAGTTCCTTGTACTTCTTGACACCTTGGTTGAATTCCTTCTCGTAGTTTTCAAGCGTCTTCTTTTCGTCTTCGTCGAGCTGGGCGGATTTAGCACTGCTTGCCTTCGTCGTGGCGACGATACTGTCGACGAGTCCCGCGCGGCTGGAGCCGATGCGGTCGCCCTTGAGGACGGTGGAGTAGAGCGCGTCACTGGGGCTTTCCTTCTTGAAGGGCTTCATGACGAAGTAGAGTCCCAAGCCGATGACAGCCGAGATGAGCGAGAGGATGAGCAGATCGACAAAGATCTCTCTTTTGACTTCCTTATCCTGCGCCGCGGTCGTTACATTCGTTTCTTCTGAATCTGACATAGATCTATTTTTCTAGTATTGTATAATATCTTGTTCGGGGCGGGAGATTTAGGCGTTTTCTTTCTTTGGCTCGTCAGCGTCCTCTTCCTTGTTGTGGATAGGGGTGAGGGCGTGGTCGGAGTCAGCAGAGACGAACATGCGCTTGGTCATGATGATGGCGACGGGGGAAATGACTGCCATGATGAGGTAGATCGTCCACATGAGCTCAGGAGACTCGCTGTAGGAGATGTGACCGGTGTCCATCTTGGCCGCGATGCCTTCGTAGCACAGGTAGGAGACGAGCAGACCACCGATGACGCCGTTGACGGGCTTGGCGATGAACATTGGCAGAGCCGCGAGTGACATGTAAGTCGCCACCTTGTCCTTGGGCGCGACGCGAGCGATGTACTCGGAGAAGCGGGGGCTGAAGAGCACCTCCCCAAAGGCGAAGACGACAATCTGAATCACAATGGCGATGAAGTAGGCCTGAGGCAGTGTATCAATGCCAGGAATGACGAAGTACCAGTGTGGAGGGATCGCCATGAATACCAGGGAGAAAGCCGAGATGGACATGCCATAGATCATCAGGTTCACCGTTGAGAAGCGGTTGAGCACGGGGATGATGGTGATGAGACCCACCACGATGATGCAGGGGTTGATCATGTTCATGATACCCAGATCGAAGTCATCACCCACGGTGCGAGTGTAGTACTGGGGCATGACGAGGAACTGGATGGTGAAGACGAGTCGTACCCCGAGCGTGAGCAGGAGGAAGAGCATGAGCTTCTGGAAGGGTTTTTCCTTCACCACCTCTGCGATGAGCTTGAGGGGGCGGCGGCGATCCTGCAGGTTGGCAGGCACGTGCTCCTCTGGCACGGCGTAGAAGTTCTCATCAATCAGACGCGTGAAGATATAGGCGATCGCGTAGAAGGCGGTGCCCACATTGATAATGAGGTGTGTACCCTCTGTCTCGCCGTAGTTGCCGAGGAAGTAGCTGACGATGACACCCGATGCCACGATGGCACCGATATTCATAAACAGGTAGTAGAAGTTAAAACCTGTCGCGCGCGAGCGCAGCGTGGTGAAGCGGCGAATCGAGGTCTGGATACAGGGGCTCATGAAGGCCGTCCCGAAGGACATGAGGATGATCCCCGCCATCACAAAGTAGGAGTAATCCTCCTGCGCTAGGTTCATCGCCAAGCCGATGTCGGCACCATAGCCGAGCAGCAAGCGTCCCGAGATGAGGATGATAAAGCCGATGGTGTAGGTCTTTTTCAGACCGATGATATCGCAAATCGAACCCACGGCAAGCAGGAACATGGAGATGAAGAGCGTGTACATCGACACCCAGAAAGCTGAGTCCGCATCGGCAAAGCCGCAGTAGCGAATCAGGTAGATGGTAAGGATGTGAATCATCGCAAAGTATCCCAAACCTTCCAAGAATTGGATGATGTTGGTATACCAGAAGTTCTTGCCGCAGTCCTTGAGGACGCCGAACTCCGAGAAGTATTTGACTAGAGGATTTTGTTTATTGTTTGCCATGTTGGTGTTAGGTGTTCTTAACAGATAGGTAGAACCCCCTCCCCCCGCCGGATGGGTCGGGGAGGGGGTATCGTTGGATCAATCGAGGACGGCTCCTCGGCTGGCGTTGGTCGCGAGCTTGCGATAGCGCTTCAGCCAGCTGCCAGGAGCGGGCTTGAGCTGGAGCGTCCATTGGGCGCGGCGCGCCGCTATGACCTCTTCACAGAGGTCGACGGAGATGCTGCGATTGGGGATATCGATGCTGATGATGTCTCCATCCTGCAGCAGACCGATGAGCCCCCCCTCGGCCGCCTCGGGAGAGACGTGGCCGATGCAGGCACCGTGGGTCGCTCCAGAGAAGCGCCCGTCTGTGATGAGAGCGACGGATCCGCCCAGCCCCTTGCCCATGATGTAGCTAGTGGGGGCGAGCATCTCCTGCATGCCAGGTCCACCCTTGGGACCTTCGTTGCGGATGACGACGACGTCACCCGATTTGACCTGATCGGCGAGGATGCCAGCACAGGCCTCTTCTTGGCTCTCAAAAATAACAGCTGGTCCGGTGTGGACCATCATCTCGGGGCGCACGCCCGCTTTCTTCACAATGCCGCCTTCTTGTGCGAGATTGCCAAAGAGCACGGCGAGTCCGCCGTCATGAGAATAGGGAGATTCGACGGTGCGGATCACGACATCATTCTTGGTCGTGAGACCAGCGATCTGCTCGCCTATCGTTGCCCCGCTTATTGTGGGAGCGTCGGTATGTAGCAGGCCGTTCTTCTTGTCCACCTCGGCGAGGATGGTCATGATGCCGCCAGCGTCCTCTACGTCCTCCATGTGGAACTTCGAGCTGGGTGCTACCTTGCAGATATTTGGCGTGCGGCGCGAGATGTCGTCGATGCGCTTGAGGTCATATTCGACACCTGCCTCGTGGGCGATGGCGAGCGTGTGCAGCACCGTATTGGTCGAGCCGCCCATAGCCATATCGCAGACGAAGGCATTGTCGAGGCTCTTTTCTGTAACGAGGTCACGGGGCAGTGGTCCTGCTGCGAGGGCGATCTCGACGGCGCGGCGCGCGGAGGCTCTCCAGAAGACCTCGCGCTCAGGCGTCTGCGCGAGAATGGAGCCATTGCCCGGCAGCGAGAGACCGAGCACCTCCGTGAGGCAGTTCATCGAGTTTGCGGTGAACATCCCTGAGCAGGAGCCAGCACCAGGGCAGGCCTTGCACTCCACGTCGTGGAGCTCCTCTTCGGTGATCTTGCCAGCCTTGCAGGCGGCGACTGCCTCGAACACGCTGTTAAGGTCGAGTACTTCGCCCTTTGAGCTGCGCCCAGCTGCCATGGGACCGCCTGAGCAGAAAATGGTCGGAATATTGCAGCGCAAGATGCCCATGATCATGCCAGGGACGATCTTGTCACAATTGGGGATACAGATACAGGCATCAAAGGCGTGAGCGGAGAGCATGGTCTCGACGCTATCGGCGATGAGCTCGCGGCTCGCCAGCGAGTAGCGCATGCCCGAGTGTGCCATGGCGATGCCATCACAGACGCCAATCATGTTGAACTCAATGGGTGTGCCGCCAGCGCGTCGCACTTCTTCCTTGATGAGCTCGGCGACCTTGTTGAGGTGGACATGCCCTGGAATCACTTCGTTAAAGGCATTACAAATCGCAATAAAGGGCTTTCTGATATCCTCATCATTCATCCCACATGCACGCATCAAACTCCGGTGCGGAGCGCGTTCTAAACCTGCTTTCGTACGGTCTGATAACATAACAGCGGATAATATATCACAAAGGCAGGGCAGGAGGCGAGCATAATTTTCACGCCGTAGGGGGCATACACGTTGCTTTGTAGCAACAAGGCTTGAAATCAATCAAGAGAATGATGATCAATGTACGTATTGAATGATCAAGATGCTTGACGAGGGCGGCGTCGAAATACATGATGTCAGAATATAGAGATTGACAACAGGCAAAAAACGGATAGAATGCTAAACATCATAGGGAGAAGCAGCACTGAAGTCTCCCCATTCATACATACATAAACACTTTTTTATCATGGGATTTATTCAAGCATTCACAGGTGCCATCGGCGGGACTCTGACCGACCAGTGGAAAGATTTCATCCAGCCCAAAGCGGGCATCCCCGCCACCGCAGGTATCTTCCCCGCTGAGCGCGTCGGGCAGAACGCGGGGCGCGGTGGCAACACTGCCGCCTCGGCTAATATCATCACCAACGGCAGCAAGATTCTCGTCCCCGAGGGCTGTGCGCTGGTCACGATGCAGGATGGGGGCGTGACTGGTCTCATCATGGAGCCAGGTGGCTTTATCTACCAGAGTGATGACATTAACAGTCAGTCCGTTTTTGCGGGGGATGGCTTCCTCACGCCTCTGATCAAGCAATCATGGGAGCGCTTCAAATTCGGCGGTCAGCCAAGCTCCAGCCAGATGGCCTTCTATGTGAACATGAAAGAGATCCCAGGGAATCGCTTTGGCACACAGTCTGAGATCTACTGGGACGACGCCTACCTGCGCGCTCAGGTGGGGGCTATCTGCCGTGGTATGTACTCGCTTAAGATCGTCGACCCCCTCGTCTTTATCAAGCAGTATGTGCCTATGGATGTGCTGATGAGTGGGGGCGTGTTTGACTTTGCCAGCATGGACAATCCCGCGGGCGATCAGCTCTTTACCGAGGTCGTCGGCTCGCTCGCGGCTGCTTTCTCCGTCTATTGCAATGATCCAGACAAGGGTAATCGTATCACGAAGATCCAAAGCGATCCCCTCGGTTTTGCCCAGAGCCTCGGCTCGGTTATCGAGGAGAATTACCGCTGGAAAGCCGATCGAGGTCTCGAGATCATCAAGGTCGCCATCGCTGCTATCGAATACGACGCGGATACCAAAACGCTGCTCAGTGATGTCAAAAAGGCCGACGCGCTCGCAGGGCAGCGTGGCAATTCCTTCATGCAGCAGGCCGTCGCGCGTGGCTTCCAAGCCGCAGGGGAGAACCCCGCTGGTGGCGGCGCGCTCGGTATGGGCTTCATGGGCATGGGCATGAATGCGGTCGGAGGTGCCATGGGTGGACTCCAGCAGCAGATGCCCGCACAGCCGCAGCAAGAGCAAGAAGATCCCTATGCGAAGCTCACGCAGCTCAAGGGGCTGCTTGACAATGGCGTGATCACGCAGGAGGATTTCGACGCGGCGAAGAAAAAGCTCCTTGGAATTTAATTTTTACTCCATCCCCCCCTTATTCTATCTGCAACGTCCGCTATGGCGATTTTGCAGATAGACTGTTTTATTCCCCTCATATCATGATGAATCACGCGTCACCAGAAGAGCATCAGCAAGAAGAAGCCCCAGCTCCAGTCTGGGATACCCCAGAGCCTCACATCATCGATCAGCACCAGAGCAAAGAGCATGGGCAGAACAAATGTCTGAAGTGCGGCGCGAGCGACATCGCGCTCAATATTCAGTCGGGCTGCCTGCAGTGCCAATTCTGCCGCCATGAGTTTGCCTGCGAATACCCGACCGATATCGTGCATGACCTGCGCCAGCTCAACGATATCCGCCTCGGAGCAGGCGCGCAGCAGATCGAGCCTGATGCGGAGAGCATCGTCACGCTGAAGTGCCAGAGCTGCGGTGCCGAGGTCGTTATCAGTACGGATGAAACCCAGCAGGCGCGCTGTCACTGGTGTCGCAATACGCTCTCTCTCAATCACGCTGTGCCCAATGGCGCGGTCCCAGACGTCGTCTTGCCTTTCAAGATGACAAAGGAAAAGGCCGCAGAGCTCGTTGGGAAGTTCGTCAGTGATAGGTGGTTTTACGCGCACTCGCGTTTCAAGGAAGAGTTCACCACAGAGAACATCTTTGGCGTCTATCTCCCCTACATGATCGTTGATGTGAACTGCAGCGTCGAGCTCGACGGAGAGGGTGAGATCCTCGTGCAGAAGTACACCGTGACGAGAAATAAGCAAGAGGAGACGCGCTACGACGCGGACGCCTACTACATCTCGCGCCAATTTGACTTCACCGTCAATGACCTCACCGTCGAGGCGAGTCATGACAAGCTCCAGCATCAGGGCTCCTCGAATACGAAGAATATCATCAACAGTATCATGCCCTTTGACACGGAGAAGGTTGTGAGGTGGAATGCAAACTATATCAAAGGCTTCCACTCCGAGAAGCGCGATGTCAATGTGTCTGATCTGCGCCAGCTGGTCTACGAGCAGGTCGGTGAAATCGCCTGCGAGCATGCGCGCGATACCATCCTCAAGTACGATCGCGGCGTGCGCTGGGATAGCGTGACGCCGAGCTGCAAGGGGGAGCAGTGGATCTCTGCCTACCTCCCTGTCTGGCTCTACAGCTATCAGAGAGGAGAGAGGGGCAAGCTGTTCTACTCGGCGGTCAACGCGCGTACGGGGGAGGTCATGGGGAGTGTCCCCATCAACTACCTCAAGCTCACGCTCGTCACACTCGCGCTCCTAGTCATATCTGGGCTCGCGGTCGTACTGGTGACGGGAGATTTCGAGTCTATTTTCATGATAGCGGTACTGCTCTGCTATCCCTACTATATCTACACGAGATACACAAATCAGCAGGAGCGTCACTGGCATGAGGGTGAGACCGAGGCGGAGAAGTTCAACGTGCGCGCTCAAGATGCCTTTAACGAGCACCGAGAGGAGCTCAGTGACTCGCGTATTGAGGACATGACGCATATGCCTCGGCGTAGAGGTGAGTGAACCTTCTCCCTCATAAAAACTGAGAGTGCCTCTTTTCATGCCAAAAGTAGACACTCTCTAGCATCGCGTCATAACAGGATGCTGTAGAGAAGGCTTCTATTTTCTCGATGGTAAAGATATTATTACTTTGGCAGTACTTAATGAAGAAAATACGGTCTGCGTACTTGATCATATAGAGTCCATCAAGTCGCAATTCGGCATAACAGTCGCTACGCGACTGCCCCTCCGGAGACATCCTCAGCATCCTGCTTTGCAGGATCGTTCGTGAAGTCTCTCTCTCTTGCTTCGTCTCAATCTGCTCCTTGACAGACTATTTCTTATCAGGTACGTAGGCTGTAGTTGCACAAGCACCGCTTGAGAGATAGAGCGATTCCTCTGCTAAATCGTGCTACTTTTTCTATAGCTTAATACGAGTCTCCTGATCGTCTGAGGCAATCATGATACGATTCTGACGGCGTGCCGATATTTTCTCCTTTTTATGAGAGCTGTGCTACTCGCTCAGGCTTCGTAGGTATGGATGACGAGGCTAGCGTGCGACCAGAGCGTGGCGGGCTTCTTTTGATTGCTCGCGGTCTTTTTTGTGCCTCTGCGTATGCGGTTGTCGGTGACGCGGCGGGCGATGGCTTGGATCTCGTCGCTGCTCTCTGGTCCTTCGATGATGAACTCAAAATGGGGATTTTCAGGATTTGGAATCAGCGTCCATTCGTTGGCTGGGATGTTCTGGGAGATCTGCTGCTTGTTAGGGTAGAGCATGCTGGTGGCACCTCTCTCTTCGCGGCAGAAAATGAGCACCTGGCATGGCTCTGAGGAAAAAACCTGCAAGATGAGCTTGTCACCTATGGTGATTTGATTGCTGCCGTCGTAGGTGCGTATTTGGAATTCGAAATCACGCGGGACGCCTGTTTTGGGGGCACCTGCGATGGGAAGGAACGGTTTTACATAACCTGCTTGCAAGGAGGTTGGTGTAGTGCTCTTTCGCGTTGGCGTGGGAGTGATCTGGGCAACAGGCTCGGGCTCGAGGGAGATGAGGGGTTCTTCTACTGGCTCGGGCTCGAGGGAGATGAGGGGTTCTTCTACTGGCTCAGGTTCGAGGGAGGTGAGAGGCTCTGCTTGTGCTGCTGGAGTTGGGGCGTAGGTCATGTCTGCCGCAAAGGCGTAGGGCTCGGGGAAGACGGAACTACAGTCTATGTGCTCGCAGGGGGCTGATTCGGGAGCACCCTCGAGAATCATGGTCAGGTGCCCCACTTGGTAGCTGACCTCAGCGCGCATGCACACAGGATGGGTGAGGGGGCTATCCTCTGCAAATGTTCCATTGCTTGACTGCTCATCACGGACGTAGAGCTCATTGCCTAGTTTGCGTATGCTCAGATGGTGGCGAGAGAGCTCGTCGTGGGTGGGAAAGCTCCAGTCGGTGGATTCACTGCGGCCTAGAGTGACGAGATGACCGTCAGCCCATGATTCGATTTCGTATTGCGCTATCTCTTGCAGGCCTTCGTACAGTGAAATGATTCTCATGACACTTAGATCTAAGCATAAATACAGCCCCAATTCAAGCATGAAGTGCGGTGCTCATGTGGAAAATTACATTCGCGTTGTAAAAATTTAGGCAATCAAATTACACGAGCTAGTTTCTAAATTCTCGTAATTCTAAATAATTAAAAGTTAAAAATTACTCCACGAGGCGTCTTTTGCGTGCTTTTCGGCTATCCTCCTTATCCCACTTTGCGGGATCGTGCGAGAGGCTTTTTGCATGCCAAAGAGAGCTGCTTCAGATGGATTGAATGAAATGAGGACACAGAGGACTCTCTTACTTCGGCTTAATCTGCTCAATGTCAGATTGTGTTTTTCTCTCAATCAACTTCGCACTATGAGGTCGGTTGCATGTAGTTTGGTTTGGTGAGATAGAGCGATTCTGCTGCTAAATAGCCTTGCTTTTTCTATTTCAATACTAACCTCATGATCGAGTGAGGCAATCAGGATACGATTCTGAAGGAGTACTAGAAATCCATCTTGAACATCATCTGACAGTATCGCCTCGCGAGAAAGAGAACCCCTCTTGAAAGACTATCGCTGCACCCCTGCAGCGAAAAGAGAGTAGCGCGATGGCACACTGCGGGGCATCGCGGGATATGACTAATCTCTCTTGCCTCCATATGAAGGGACCTTCTCATCATTCTAAATAAGCTAATCAGAAAACTCTCGCCACGAAGCAGCTTTTGAGTGCTTTTCAGCTGGATATCCCGTCGCTTTTCCCTACGAGGTGTCGTAGGGAGCTTTGGTCTCAAATTGACATGCAATTTTTCTCCTATTCTCGTCTCAGAGGACACTCAGAGCCATCAATTCGAGAAAATCCAACTTGAAAATCATCTCAATATCTTGCCTCGCGTGAAAAGAGATGCCCTCTAAAATAAGCATCTTCCTTTGTGGGGAAGATGCTTGTAAAATGGAGTAGAGAGGACTGCTGCCTTCTCGGGATTTTTAACGCGAAAAAATGTGAAACAACCTCGCAGGGTATCTTTCGAGTGCTTGTTAGTTGAGTTTTCTTGAAGATTATCTCTAAACAATCCCCTGCTAGATACTAGAATTCCTCTCGGAAAAGAGGGCTATTTCTTCTTACTCTTGCGGAAGTCGAGTAGCGCGAGCTGCTGGGCGATTTGGGATTCGAGGTAGGCTTGCTCTTCGCGATCCATGACAGAGGCACCGTCGCGGAGGGCTTTTTGGGCGCGCTCGATGGCTTCTTTAACCGTGTTGAGCTCTCCTATCTCCTGCGCATCGACAGCCATGTCGGTGACGAGGAGGAGATGGTTGTTCTCTACTTGCAAGAAACCTCCACCGATGAAGAGCGTCTTGAGCTCTCCCGTCGTCTCCCTATAGCTGAGTTCACCGTGGCTGAGCGCGGTGATGAGGTCAGCGTGGTCGGGGAGCACCTCGATCTCGCCTTGGAGCGTGGGTAGGTGGACGCTGAGGACGTCGGCCTCGAGGGCTGTCTTCTGCGGGGTGATGATCTGGATGGCGAGGGGCATGACGTGAGGGAGGGCTGTGAGCTTAGGCGTTGGAGTTGACGACGGTCTCGATGCTGCCTTTCATATAGAAATCAGCCTCAGGGATGCTGTCCCACTTGCCTTCTAGGATCTCAGCAAAGCCGCGTACTGTCTCTGCTACGGGGACGTAGGCTCCAGGGATGCCGCTGAAGACCTCCGCGACGGAGAGTGGCTGGGAGAGGAATTTCTGGATCTTGCGCGCACGGCTGACGATGAGCTTGTCAGACTCGGCGAGCTCGTCCATGCCGAGGATCGCGATCATGTCTTGGAGATCCTTGTAGCGCTGGAGGCACTGCTGCACGCCACGGGCGACGCGGTAGTGCTCCTCGCCCACGAGCTCGGGCGTGAGGGCCTGTGACGTGGAGGTGAGGGGGTCGACAGCGGGGTAGATGCCCTGTGCCGAGAGGGCACGATCGAGCACGACCTTGGAGTCGAGGTGGGAGAATGTCGTGGCGGGCGCGGGGTCGGTGAGGTCATCCGCAGGGACGTAGACGGCCTGCATGGAGGTGATGGAGCCTTTCTTTGTCGAGGTGATGCGCTCTTGGAGCTGTGCCATTTCCTCGGCAAGGTTGGGCTGGTAGCCCACGGCGGATGGTGTGCGTCCGAGCAGTGCACTGACCTCAGAGCCAGCTTGGGAGAAGCGGAAGATGTTGTCGATGAAGAGCAGCACGTCCTTGTTCTCCTCGTCGCGGAAGTATTCTGCCATGGAGAGTGCGGAGAGGGCGACGCGGAGACGGGCACCGGGAGGCTCGTTCATCTGGCCGTAGCAGAGGGCTACTTTGGACTCGGCGAGGTTCTCTTGGTTGACCACGCCTGATTCACTCATTTCTTGATAGAAGTCGTTGCCCTCACGGGTACGCTCGCCGACGCCGGCGAAGATAGAGAGACCAGAGCGCGCCTTAGCGATGTTGTTGATGAGCTCCATGATGAGTACGGTCTTGCCGACACCTGCACCGCCGAATGAGCCTGCCTTGCCGCCCTTGATGAAGGGGCAGATGAGGTCGATGACCATGATGCCTGTCTCAAGCACCTCGGAGGAGGTGGCCTGCTCTTCGAGCGTGGGGGCTTCTCGATGGATGGGGTAGCGCTTCGCACAATCGGCAGCTCCACGGTCGTCGACAGGCTCGCCGAGGACGTTGAAGATGCGTCCGAGGACTCCAGGACCGACGGGGACAGTGATGCAGCTGCCCGTGTCGATGGCCTGCATGCCGCGCTTGAGACCGTCGGTGCTGCTCATGGCGACGGTGCGCACCCAGCCGTCAGCGAGGTGCTGCTCGACTTCCAAGACGAGTTGCTTGGGCTCGCCTTCGACCTCGTAGGTGACGGTGAGGGCGTTGTAGATGGCTGGCATCTCTGCCTGTGAGAAGTCGATGTCAACGACTGCGCCAATGACTTGGACGATGGTTCCGATGTTCATGAGTGTTTGTGGGAGGGGGGAAGGGGTGAATGGAGCTTGTTTTTGAAAATGATCTGAGGAGAGGGGGGGCGGCGTGAGCTGGGGTTATTCCATGGCCTTCATGGCGGTGGTGATGTCGAGTAGCTCATTGGTGATCTGAGTCTGGCGCGCCTTGTTGTACTCTAGTGTGAGGCTGTCGATGAAGCCCTTCGCATTCTCGGTGGCGGCCTTCATTGCGACCATGCGCGCGGAGTGTTCGGAGGCTTTTGCCTCGAGTACCATCTGCGTGATGAGGTTGGAGAAGTAGAGTGGCAGGATGGACTCGAGCAGCTGGGCGGCGGAGGGCTCGAGGATGAAGCCACTGTTCTCCGAGTCGGCGATGTCGTCGTCGGATGCGATAACGAGTAGCTCCTCAGGTGTGATGGGCAGCACCTTGCGCAGGGTGGGACGCTGCACGACGATGTTGACATAGCGGGGGAAGCAGACGTAGACTTCCCTGTACCCCTGCTCTGTGTAGGCCTTGCGCAGATGGTCGGCGATGGGCTTGAGCGCGGAGTCGTCGAACTGATCCTTCAGCGTGAAGGTGGCGACGAGCTGTCGCTGGAGTCGCGCGAGCTGAGGATTGAGCTTTGCCCCTATGGTGATGATGTCGGCATCAGCGGGGCACTCCTTGAGCAGGAAGCGCATGAGATTCGAGTTCAGACCACCGCAGAGTCCTCTATCGGTGTTGATGAGTAGAATGAGAGTCTTTCCCTCCTCATGGGGTTTCATCAGGGGTGTCTGGCATTCATTGATGCTCTCCTCCAGATGCTTGAGCACGTTGGCCATGGCGCTGATGTAGCTGCGCCCCTTGAGCGCCAAGTCCTGCGCGCGGCGCATCTTGGCCGAGGCGACCAGCTGCATTGCCTTGGTGATCTGGGCGGTGTTGCGCACGGAGCTGATCCTGCGCTTGATGTCTCTCAAGCTAGCCATGATGCGTTTTGTTGTTTATCGTTCTTCTTAATTGGATTAGGCGGTGAAGTCGAAGTTCTCCATGAAGGTCTTGAGCTTCTGGTCGAGCTCGTCAGTGAGGTCGCGTACCTGCTCGATCTCGTCGAGGAGGGCTGATTGCATAGCCGCGCTGCGCTCGAGGCGCTGGCGGACTTCCTCGACCTTTTTCACATCGACCTTGTCAAAATAGCCGCGCTGGATGGCGTAGAGGTTGATGACCTCCATGCTCAGTGACTTGGGCTTGTAGAGTCCCTGCTTGAAGAGCTCGGTGATGCGGCTGCCGCGCTCAAGCTTGCTGCGTGTGTTTGCGTCGAGGTCGGAGCCAAATTGGGCGAAGGCTTGGAGTTCTTCGAATTGGGCGAGGTCGAGCTTGACGGATCCTGCAAGCTTTTTGACAATCTTTGTTTGGGCGCTGGAGCCGACGCGGCTCACGGAGATACCGACGTTGATCGCGGGGCGCACGCCTTGGTTGAAGAGGTCGGCATCGAGGAAGATCTGACCGTCGGTGATGGAGATCACGTTGGTAGGGATGTAGGCGGAGACGTCGCCTGCCTGGGTCTCGATGATGGGCAGAGCGGTGAGCGAGCCGCCCTTGCGCCCGTTGTCCTTATTGATGCGTGCGGCGCGCTCGAGAAGGCGGCTGTGGAGGTAGAAGACGTCACCGGGATAGGCTTCGCGACCCGAGGGGCGGCGCAGGATGAGTGATACCTGACGGTAGGCGACGGCATGCTTAGAGAGGTCATCGTAGACGATGAGCGCGTCATCCCCCTGATCCATGAAGTACTCGCCGATGGCGCAGCCCGCGTAAGGGGCGAGGTATTGCATGGCGGCGGTGTCAGAGGCGGAGGCGACGACGACGACGGTGTAGGGGAGGGCTCCCGATTCCTCTAGCTTTGTAATGAGGCGTGAGATGTTCGCGCGTTTTTGACCGATGGCAACATAGATGCTGTACATGGGGCGGTGCTCGGGGTCATCTTGGCTCTTGATGTTTTGCTGCGCCTGCGCGATGATGGTGTCGACGGCGAGTGCAGTCTTGCCCGTGGAGCGGTCGCCGATGATGAGCTCACGCTGACCACGACCGATGGGGATCATAGCGTCGATGGGCAGGATGCCCGTCTGGACGGGCTGATCCACGGCTTGGCGCGTGATGATGCCCGAGGCGATCTTTTCTACAGGATAGTGATCCGTGGCAGCGATGGGACCTTTGCCATCGAGGGGATTGCCCAGTGTGTCGACGACGCGTCCGAGCAGACCACGACCGACAGGAACCTGGAGAAGGCGTCCTGTGCTCTTGCAAACATCGCCTTCTTTGAGCTCTGCGCCGCGTCCGAGCAGCACGGCACCGACCTCATGCTCTTCGAGGTTCATGGCGAGGGCTGTAACGCCGTAGGGTAGCTCAATCATTTCGTTGAGCATGGCATCGCTGAGACCTTCGATGCGGGCGACGCCGTCGCCGATGGATTTGATCACTCCGACGTTGTCATTGACGGTTGTGCGGACGGCTTGGCGAATTTCTGCTTCCAATTCTTGGACGATGTTGCTCATATGCGTGGATCTAGTGGGGAAAGTTTTAGTTTGAGAGGGGTAAAGGGAAAGGAGGTCGTGATGGGAGGGCTCGTTAGACCTGGAGCTGGGCGAGGCGCTCGATGCGAGAGCGCACGGAGGCGTCTGTGCGGTCATCACCTACTTGGATGACGAAGCCCGCGAGGAGGCTGGGGTCGATCTCCCACTGGTAGTTCAGTCCTGCTTGGCGGAGATTGAGCCGCTCCATGATGTCTTGCTTTTCGCCGTCCGTGAGCGCAATAGCACTGCGTACGAAGGCGGTGCGCTTGCGTACCTCGATTTTGATGAGGTCAGTGAAGGCGCGCAGCAGGGGGATGTAGTTGCGTGGTTTGCTCTGGAGGAGTCGTGCGCTGATGCGACGCACGGTGTCTTCTTGGAGGATAGACTGCTCATCGAGGCAGAGGCGCAGCAGGCGGCGAGCGCGGGCTTGGATGTCCTTGGAGATTTTCATCCGATGGAGAAGGGGGTGGGGGAGTGATGTCGCTGCTCAGGGGGAGCAGCGTGGCGTTCACAGCTGCTTGATGGCTTCGTCGTTGATGAGTCGATGGTCGTTCTCGCTGAGTACTTTGCCCGTGACTTGGACGGTGGCCTCAGCGACGAGGCGGGCGAAGTCGGCGCGCAGGGCGTCTTTCTCCTGCTGGCTTTCGAGGGCGGCTTGCTTGCGGGCGTTCTCAATGATGTTTTTTGCTTCTTGGGAGGCGCGATCCGTGGCGTCGCTGTGGACTTGGGTGGCGAGCTCGCGGGCATGATCGAGCTGGGCTTCGCCCTTGTCTCGTGCTTTGCTGAGGATGTTCTCGCTTTCTATCTTCACCTCGGCGAGGCTGCGTTCGCTCTCAGCGCGCATGAGTTCCCCTTCTTCGATACGCCTGCGACGCTCTTCGAGCTGGGCGGCGATAGGCTTAATGCCAAAGGTCACGACGACAATCACCAGCAGGGTGAAGGCGATGCTGTGAGCCACAAAGGAGTCTACATTGAGACCAAATTTATCAATGATTTGCTGTATGTTGGCAGCGATGAGGGGGGGGATCATGTCGTGAGTGTGTGGGATGATAGCGTCGCCGCTAGGGGGAGGGCTGGCATGCCCTCGCCCTGAGCCGCGCGAGCGAGGGACTCAGGGCGAGAGGAAGGGGGGATTATTCACCAGAGGTGAGCAGGGCAACGAAGGCGATACCTTCGATCAGTGCTGCAAGAATGATGCTGATGATGAGGACTTTACCGAATGAGGAGGGGTTGCGGCCGACGGATTCTGCGGCCTTCATACCGATGATGCCAATACCGATGCCGGCACCGATGACGATGGCGCCAGGTGTGGATAATAATGAAGTCATAATGGAGTGTTGTTGATTATGGTTTGTAGTTTGCTTTCCAGCGGCTTCACGTTTTGCTTCATGATCAGACGCTGAGAAATTTTTCTAGTCCGCGATTCTTAGTGAGCACTTTCTTCTTCCCCGTCGTCGAGCTGGGTGCGTAGAAAGATGGCGGTGAGCATGAGGAAGACGAGTGCCTGAACGAAGCCGACGATGAGCTCAAGCCCCATGAAGGGCAGGACGGCCATCCAGCTCAGGATGCTCATTTTCTCAATGATGAGCTCGCCCGCGTAGATGTTGCCAAAGAGTCGTGCCGCAAGCGCGATGGGGCGGATGCAGATGGAGAGCACCTCAATGAGTCCGATGAAGAAGAAGATGGGCATGAGCAGGTACTTCGTCGCGCCGACGAGCCCGCCTTTGGGACCAAAGAGGTGGGTGATGAAGTGGACAGGCCCCTGCTCGCGCAGCACCCAGACAAACCAGAGTACGGCATACATGAGCCCGAGGAAGAGCGTGACGTTGAAGTCCGCATTCGCCCCGCGGAAGATGGGCTGACCATCGTAGGTGATGCTACCGACTCCTGGAATGAGCCCCAAGTAGTTGCTCACGAGGATGAGTAAGAAGATGGTGGCGAAGTACCAAAAATACTTGGTGGCGAGCTTTTTACCAATGAGGCTCTCGACGAAATTAAAGAGAAGCTCAAAGACCCATTCGACAAAGTTCTGCATCTTGCTCGGTACGAGGCTCATCTTTTTCGTCGCGAGGCGTAGAAAGAGGGTGATGAGGAGCATGGCGATGATGAGCATGACCATGGAGTTGCTAACGGGGAAGGTGTGCCCAGGCCAGAATGGTATCTCGGGGTTCCATAAGAGGGGCGCGGAGAGGGTCATCTCGTGATGTCCGTCACCTGCGGCCTGTGCTTGTCCTGAGAGGACGAGGAGCAGGGGGAGGAGACGTTGTGTCCATGTGTTCATCATAGCCATTCGTAACTATACTAAGTTTGGTGTCGTGCTGTCAAGAATATTAGAGCCGTGGGCTCATTGTTTGAAGACTGGCTGAGGGAGCTCCGTCTTGTCCGTGGCACCCGAGCCAAACAGATCGCCGACATCCTTGAGCGTGACAAAGAGGAAGAAGCCCATCATGACGAATACGAAACCTGTCTGAATCCACGTCAGCACCGTACCACCCACGGGGCGGCCTAGGATCATCTCGGTGAGACCGAGCACGACATGCCCACCGTCGACGACGGGGAGGGGGAGCATGTTGAGCACCGCGAGGTTTACATTGAGGATGACGGCAAACCAGAGTACAAAGCGCCAGCCGTCGGGAGCCGTGAGCATGGTGTAGATGTGGTTGCCGATGCCGACAGGTCCGCTGAGGTGCTCTACGCCGACGTCACTACTGGGGCTGATGACCTTTGCAAGGGTCTCCTTCATCCATCGCAGGCTCTGCGTGACCTGGGAGAAGGGGTCGGGGTGCTGCATGCTCATACTCACCTCATCGGCGGCCCAGCCTATGCCCATGAGGGCGCGAGCTCCCTCCTGATCCTCCCAGTTGAGAGGGACGACGGGGGTGAGTGTGACTTGCTGCTCCTTGCCGTCGCGAGAGATGGTTAGCTGGAGGGGCTTGCCCTCTTTGCTGATGCTCATGACAGTCTCGGGGTTGTAGACAGTCGTGCCGTTTACCTTGATGATTCTATCGCCTACCTTGAGTCCAGCTTCGGCCGCTGGTGAGTGCGGGGAAATCGAGCCTACCGTCGAGCCAAAGCTAGGCATGACGCCGATGCGGCGCATGCCGCTGCGCTGCCACCAGGAGGTGTCGGGCAGTTCGTAGTTGCTGATGATGTCCAGCGTTTTGACACTGCCGTCGGGCTGGGGGCGCTCGACGCTGAGGGTGACTTTCTCATTCTCAGAGAGGGCGATGGCTTCGCTAACGCCCTTCATATCGCCCACCCACTCGGTGACGGGTTGTCCGTCAACCGCGATGATGCGGTCACCAGGGAGGAGCCCCGATTGGGCGGCGGGGGACTCAGGGACGACGTAACCGACGGTGTTCGAGATGCTCGCGGAGGGTCTGCCTACGCCCCAGACGATGATGGCAAAGACGAAGGCGAGGAGGAGCGAAAAGATGGGACCAGCGGCAGCAATGATGACTTTGTCCAGTGAGGTGAGTGGCTTGTGCTTCGCGAGTGCCTCGTGATCGAGACATTCGCCCTCGATGGCTTCCATATCGCCGAGCTGGGGTAGTGATACAAAGCCACCAGCGGGGATCCAGCCGAGTGCCCATTCGACACCGTTGATCTTCTTTACCCAAATGG
>CAYJLP010000028.1:0-19470 GCA_964371115.1 uncultured Akkermansia sp.
GGTAAAGCTCCAGCCTTCCAAGCTGATCATGCGGGTTCGATTCCCGCTACCCGCTGAAATGCATTGTTACTGGCTACCTGCCAAACCTTTTTCTTTTGGAACTATGAAAATTATTCAGACATTATCAATCCTAAGCCTTGCTTCTTTGACGTTCCTTTCGAGCGTTAGTCTTGCTGCAATGAGCGATGACGAGTTCAACAAGCAGTTGGCTCTTCTTCATTCGCGCACGCAGATGGAGGATAGGATTTCAATTTCCGCTATTAGCCAGAGTGTTTATAAGCTTGTGCAGGAACGTCCAGGTCAGCTCAGTGAGATTGTTGTTTCTGTTTTGGAGCAGCGTGATGAATGGACTGAAGCTGAGCTTTACTCAATTGTGCGCGCTGCGTTGATTGCCTCGCCAGATGCGTTCAACGAGGTGAAGTCCGCGGCGATGAGTCTCGATTACGAGGTGCTCAAGAAGCATGGTTTGAGCGCTGCAACTTTTACTAACACCGAGATTCTTGAGCTTTGGCAGAAGATAGATGCAATGGAAGAGGTAAGTCTGAGTATGTTTAATATCGCATTTACTCAGGTGGGTGCAGGTGCTGTTGGTTTTGCTCACGAAACGGTGTACCCTCTCGATGTTCTTGATAATCTTATCTATGGTGAGAGGGATCTCGATGGTGAGAATCCACCCATCATTCCTGTTATTCCTCCTACGACGAGGTCGAATTAATTTACTTGTTTACTAGAAATACATCCCATGAAAATTGGAAAAAATCTTTTGCTGGCTGCACTTGTAGCAGTACCAACAGCTCAGGGCTTCACACTTTATGACGAAGCTCCATCACTTGCGCTTCCTGAGGCACACGCGCTGCGCTACAGTCTGTCTCTGAATGTGGGTTATGATAGCAATATTAATAACGAGAGCTCGGCAGAAGAGTCTACGTACACTGTAGGTGCTAATCTCTCGGGTTCTTACTCCAAGGTTGAGTCGATGCTCAATGCGAAGTATGACTTTACAGTTGGTGGTACGTACTACGGTAAGGATTCGGCAGCCTCGGATCAGCAGCTTTTTGCAAACTGCAGCTTCACGGGCAGTATTAATTACCAGATAGATTCTCGCAACACAGTTCAGGGCTCGGTGATGGTATCCTACAAGCCTGATATTGATTATGGGAATCCTATCTCGGCTCCCAATAGTCAAGGCGACGTACTTTACTGGACGGTATCGGGCAGTGCCTCGCGCACAGTCAGTCCTCGCACGAGCTTCTCCGTCAGTATGAATACCAGTGGTGTTCACTACGAGAATGACCTTTACGAGATTGACGATCGCGAATACGCAGGCGTAAGCGGTAGCCTCTCCTATGCTTATACCCCTCTGACGTCTATCTCTGTGAGTGCCTCAGGACGTTTCGAATTCCGTACCTACGGTTTTGATTCGGAGAATCTCTATATTAATGCAAGTCTGAACTCCCGTATATCACCTGTGACCAGCATCTCTCTGAGTACTGGTGTTCAGGGCAAGTTCATCGCTGGTGATACGGAGTTTTCACCCAATCTGCGCTTTTCGATGAACAATACGCTGTTCAACACAGACACGATGTCTTTGTTCGTTTCCTATGATAATGAAAACGTCGGTACAGCGCGCTATATTTCCTCTAGCAACAGCATCGGCGATTATCTGTCCAATGCAGCATGGCGCGTAGGCATTACCTACAACAGAAAGCTCACAACGAAGCTCACGGCGAACGCCTCAACAGAGCTTTACTACGCTCAATATAGTGATGGCAACTTCAACCTCCAAGATGAAGAGCGCGTAAATATCACCGTGAGAGCAGGTCTGAGCTATAGACTCAGTGATGATATCTCGCTTGGTCTCAATTACACCTTCAACGATGCGAATGAGGACGCGGGTGACTACCAGAGACACACCTTTAGCGCGAGTACGTCCTATACGTTCTAAAACACCTCAAGTGACACACAAGAGGCGAGTCTTTCACGAGACTTGCCTCTCTTATTACTCTTACAAATAGAATTTTATGCCCGAGCCTAGCTCCCTTAACTCCAATGGCAAAGAATCAGTCTTGCACATCCAAGACTACCTGATGATGCTACGCAATAGATGGAAAGAGGCCTTCCTCGTCTTCCTTCTGGTGTTCATCTCCTGTGCGGTTTTGACGCGCATGATGACGCCCATGTACACGACGAATATGCGTTTTGAAATCAAAATGCCTCGCAATCTCGTCGACATCAGCGGTGGCGCGAACCCTATCATTGATGATGCGCGCAACAGTAGCTCCTATATGCAAACGCAGTTTGAGCTGCTCGTGACGGAAGAGAACCTCAAGGCCGTCGCAACACGACTCGGTCTTGCCAAAGAATGGGGTGTCTCTCCCAAAGTGGCAGCTGGTATGCTCAGTGGCATGATCTCCATCCGCCCCCTGCGCGGTACGGATCTCATCGACGTCGTCGTCACGGGCGGTGATCCACAGCTTGTGCAGCGCATCTGCGAAGCGGTACCTCTCGCCTACAAAGAAGTGCGTGAGGAAAAGGAGGACAATCTCATCAACCGCACGATTGAGACACGCTATGCACTCATACGCTCCCGTCATGACGAGCTGGAGCGTAAAGCTGACGTGCTGCGACAGTACATTCGCTCGGGGCAATATCTTGGCGATATCTGGCGACAAGGTGCCTCGGCTCCCGACAGTGAGTTCACAGAATCGCGTATGCAGTCGTTGCAAAGTCGCAAAAACGGACTCGATGCGGAGATCTCAACCAGTGAGGTGCACATCAATGAGCTGCAGCGCCTGAGCGATGAAGATCTACTCGGATATGTCCGCCGTACAGGTATTTTGACCGCTGAGTCGTATAGCTCCTCTCGTGTGCGCTCACTGAGCGAGCAGTACGAGAACGAGAAAGAATCACGCCGTACCATGATCATGGAAGGTCGTGGCGATGACCACCCCAAAATTCAACTCATCGACGCCCAGCTCAAGACGACGCAAGACGAGCTCTACACGGAGCTCATCGGCATGCGTGACGCCATGATGGATCAGCTCAACATCAAGAAAGCGGAGCGCGCCGCTGTAGAAAAAGAGCTCAATGTGGAAAAAGAAAAACTCCGTGGTCTTCTCCTAGAAAACCAGAAGACCATGCGAGCCCTCCAAGAATACGATGCCGAAAAGCAGCGCTACGATCAGCTGGAGAATGCCTACATCGCTGACCGTATACGTCTGACGGCACCACGCGACACCATCGTAGTACACAGTGAGCCTGCGCGCCCTAGCGCACCCAGCAGCCCTAACTACAAGCTCAACCTCACCATTGGTGCCGTGGTTGGTCTCATCGCAGGCGTCGTCGTCGCCTTCATCTACAACTATTTTGACACCTCGATCAAGACACTCGAGGAAGCCGAGCGTCAGCTGGGCTTGCCCGTCATGGGTGTTATCCCCCAAGACGCTGGACTCTTTATCGTCCAAGGCGGCGAATCCCCCGACGCAGAAGCCTATCGCATCTTGCGTACGAACATCGAGCTGAAAAAATCACTCTTCAAATCCTCCGTCTACGCGATCGTCTCCTCGAATGCAGGTGAGGGCAAGACGACGACGCTGAGCAATCTCGCCTACGTCTGTGCACAGAGTGGCTACAGCACACTCATGATTGATGCTGACTTGCGCCGCCCACGTCTCGCTAGCTATTCTGAAATCTCCAACGACCATGGCTTGACCAACTATCTCAGTCAGGATACTGAGCTCAAGGACGTGATTTTCAAGACTGAGCTTTCTAACCTCTACATCCTCCCCTCAGGTCCTCAGGCACCTGACCCATCGGGTCTGCTCGCCTCCTACCGCATGGATCGCCTCCTGCAAGAGGCCGCGCGACGATTCGACATTGTCCTTGTCGACTCCCCTCCTATGCTCGGTGTGAGTGATGCCTCACTCATCGTAAGCAAGGTGGATGCGACGCTGATCGTCTTGCAACCTCGCAAGATGCCCGTCAAGGCACTCCATCGTACCAAGACACTCATCGAAGACGCAGGTGGCAAGATCATGGGTCTCGTGCTCAACAATGTCGACATCTCTGGTGACTCCCAGTATCAGTACTACACCACGTACTACTCCTACTACACCAACGATAACAAGCGCCCCGAGCCAAAGCCTCTCGCCGAAAAAGCAAAGAAGCAATCAGCCCCGAAAAACACAAAGACAGCATCCCAATCGCCGTCCTCTAAGAAGACCGCAGCAGCTTCACAAGCACCTGCTAGCACTCCTAGCGACGACGATCAGGAACTCTATTAATCCCACACACCGTGATCCATTATGTATAAGTATCTCATTCTCATGATGACCACTCTCTGCATGCTCGCAGGGCAGCTACAGGCTCAAGCACCTGTACCCGACCCGACAGCGCGCAAGGGTGCCAATATCACTGTTACCCTCAACAACATCCCACCAGATGACAAAGCGACCATCAACACCACCTACACCGTTGATAGCCGTGATGGGACAGTGAAATTGCCCTACCTCAAGTCACGTGTCTACGTGGCAGGTAAGACACAACGAGAGATCGCTAACCTGATCGAAAAGCTCTACATCCAGCAAAAAATCTACAACCAGCCCATCGTAGCGATACAAGTGGGTGCTGATCTCCACGCTGATCTTACGAAGCGCACTGTGCAAGTCACAGGCTACGTCGGAAACAAGCAGAATCTGCCCTACCGCCAAGGCATGTCGCTCATTGAGGCTCTTCTCGCCTGTGGTGATATCACGGATTACGGCTCGCGTAATATCCAAGTCACGCGCAAGGGGCAGACACGTACCTACGATTACTTCAGCGCGCGAGATCGCAGCATCGTGCTGCATCCCAATGATTCCATCCACGTGCCGATGCGTAGCTTCACAGAAGGACGCCCCAAGGGCATAGGACCCTAATGATCATTTAAACTCCATCACACTCCTTCGCCCTCCGCTGGGTGAAGGAGTTTTCTTTTATCATCGCATGCTTGCCACACCACCAGACTCTCCCTCACGCCATGCCCTTATTCTCACCGTTGCATATGGAGAGGGGCATCGTGCGGCGGCGCGCGCCTTTGGTGAGCACTGGCAGCAGCGTGGACACAGCAGCTCCATCCACGACGCGCTGGAGGAGTCTAGCGTGTCGCACATTTATCGCGCGACTTGTAGCTATTATCGTTTTTGCGTACACTATGCGCCCTTTTTGTGGGAATTGACCTACAACCATACGGAATCCACTGACCTCTCGGAGGCGGTGCGTGGTGTGCTCTTTGCACCCATCCTGCGCACGCTGCGCTCCCTTATCGAGCGCCAGCAGCCCGACCTGCTTGTCTGCACCTATCCCCTCTATGGCTACCTCCTCGATCGCCTCTATGAGACGGGGGTGAGGAAAATACCCTACCTCATGCTCGTGACAGACTCCATTGCGATGAGTCGTCCTTGGCTGCGCTCCAAGGCGAGCATGTGGAGCGTACTCGATGAATACTCTCGTAGCATTGCATTGAACCGCTATGCCATCCCTGCCTCTCAGCTTTGCGTCGCAGCACTTCCCATTGCCGCACGCTTCTCCCCCAGTGAGGAGAATGCCTTGCCTGCAGAAGAGGCACGTGTCCTCTACGCGGCCTACGCTCCTCATCATCAGCTGCGCTCCGAGATAGATGCCCTGCTCACGCAGATGCCTCATCTGAGGCTCACAATCTTGGGAGGAGCCAAATACCATTTTCTAGCTGAGCTGCTCGCTCGCTACCCCGCCGAGCTTACGCGTGGCGTCACTCTTCTCAAGTATTCATCGCACATGGATGAGCTTTTCCGCGCGCATGAGCTCTACATTGGTAAGGCTGGAGCAGCTACCGTGTACGAGGCCTACCAAACAGGTATACCACTCATCATCAATTTCGCTTTGCCAGGTCAGGAGCAGGGCAACCTTGAGCTCATCCAGCGCGACCGCGTCGGACTCTACGCACAGGGAGGGCAGGCACTCTGTGATGCTATCCATCGGCTCCTTCACAATAAGAAGCAACTCCTCCATATCATGCGTCAGCGCATGCTTCAATCGACACGGCGCGACGGCGCGGCGCGTCTCATTGACTTCGTCCTTGACTATTTATCAAAAGAATTCTGCTGATTTACATCGCTATGAACGATGCGACCGCCCTCCTCATTGACAACTCCAACACGCGCACCAAGCTCATGCTCGCGCGTCGTGGTGCGCTCATCAGTGAACAGCGCCTCATGCCCACTGCCAGTATAGCCCCCGAGCCACTCGAGGAGCTCTTGAGCGACTGGCGCTACCAGCACGTGCTCATCAGCTCCGTCGTTCCTGACAAGCAGCGCATCCTCGCCGCCTATTTTGGAGATCATGCACATTGCCTCAGCTCCAACTCTCCTCTGAGCTTTGATATCGCCCCCTACGCCGGTCAGCACACCATTGGAGCCGACAGGCTCGCCAACGCCGCGGGATTGCTCAGCTACGGCAGACTCCCCGCCATCGCCGTCGATCTCGGCACTGCCGTCACCTACGAAGTCCTCTGCGAGGGGGGGAAAGGAGCCTACTTTGCAGGAGGCGTCATCGCTCCTGGGCTCTCAGCACTCGCGCGCGCGCTCAATGAGAGCACCGCCCAGCTCCCGCTCGTCGATGCGCGCATAGATGCCCCCGTCCTCGCGCAGGATACGGTCTCGGCACTACGCGCAGGTGTCCATTATGGCTACATGGGCATGATACGTGAGACGCTCGCGAGACTGAGCCATGAATGGGATACAGCACCCCTCGTTGTGCTCACAGGGGGCGATGCCGCTCGCGTACATAGCTATGATGCTAATCTTGGAGTCCTAGATGATCGTCTCACCATGAAAGGACTCGCTTCGATCTCAATGAGCTTATAAGAGAGGCCCGTGTTAGATCAATCCTCCTCAACGATGAATCTAGTCAGATCGCACCAGCGGAGGCCGGCGGTAATCCTCTCTAGCGCAAGCCTGATCTCCTCTTGCGCCTCGGCATCCCCCTGATCTCGATCTTGTCGCATCTCATAGAGCCTCTGGGCGTGCTTCCATGCGGAAGCAGTCTCATGGAGGCGCATCTGTGTTTTGTAGAACTCAGCGCGCGCTTCCCACAGAGTACTGCGCTCAGTCAGAAAAGATTCGTGCGCCTGCTGTGCCAGTGACTCATAGCTCGCGGAGGCCAGCTTGTAGCTCGCCTCCGTCTTGTCCAGATCGCCGCTCGCCTCATACAGCGTCGCGAGGTGGCTATGCGCCTGGGCTCGCAGCTGGAGATGTCGAGAGTGATCAAGCTTCTTGAGCTTGTCCGCGATCTTGCTGCAGCGTAGATAGCTGCGGATAGCTTTCTTGGGCATCATGTGCTGCTCGTAGCAAGCCGCCTGTTGGAAGTGAGCCGATGCCAGCAGAGGTAGCATACTTTTCTTGTCCAAGCGTGCGAGCGATTCGTAGAGAGACTGAGCGCGTCGATACAGTAGCTCTGTTGACTTCATGCTAGATTCTTCATGCGAGAGCACTGCGAGCGACATGAGATTCTCCGCCAGATCTATGTAAATACCATGATCTCTGTCAATGTCGAGCTGCTCGGTGATGGCATACGCTTGCTCGAAGGCGGTACGTGCCTCCTCATACTGCGCGCAGCTCGTATGGAGCGAGCCGAGTAAGCCGAGGCAGACGACCAGACTGCTGGCATTCTGAGAAGCATCTTGCTCATGAAGGCGGCCATAGAGAGCACAGGCTTCGCGGGCGTAGTAGAGCCCTTTACTCGTTTGGCTACTTTGGCTGCAGAGCTGAGCCATGTGGGTGAGCAGGATGGCGTGCCTCCATGCCTGCGACTCAAAATCATCGTCTAATAATTTCTCACTCAGCTCGATGCTGAGCAGATAGCATGCTTCTGCCTGGATGGTGCGACCTTGCTCATGGTGATAGCTAGCGAGGCTGCTCAGTGCGTTGTAGAGTGCGTATTCAATGGGCTCATATCCGTACTCGCGCTGCAGGTAGGGCAGCAGGAGGCAGGTGAGCTCATGGCGTAGCTCACCATATTGGGAATAGCGCACGAGGCGCAGCAGCTCGGCGCGCTTACCGAGGTGCTCAAGCAATAGTTGCTCGGCGGGAGACTCCTCATCTGTGTCGTGAGCGCACCGAATGTAGAGGGCGATTTCTCTCTCTGCTCCCTCCCGTGGTGCAGTATCGAGAAGGGCATCCAGCTCTGCTAAAAATGGATCGCCTATTTCTTGCGTGCAAAAGCCGATGTAGAGCGCGCAATCTTTAGCTGTGTCCACATAGCGAGGAGAAAAAAATGCGTGCCCCTGCGTGTCCTGCTCCTGCGCATAGGTGGCGAGGAGAGACTTGCAGAGCTCCATCTCGCCGCGGAGCTCAGAGGTAGAGAGGATGAAAATAGGCAAGTCGGGGCATTCCATGAACTCCATCATAGGACAGAGCTTCGATTTGTCAATGATTTTTTGCGTTCAATCATCAGCGGTTAGTGGCGTACTGGTAGGCACGGGTGAGTGGATAGAGAAAAATCAAGCCCTGGCTCAGATCTCTGTTGACCGCAGGCAGAGAAAACAGTAGGATGTTGTCGAACATTTCTGAGTATACAATGATACCTCCATCCCGCAGCAGCAATCGCCCCTCTCGCTTTGATCCCGAGGCTCTCGCCGAGGGGATCCTCTCAGGTAACACCGCTCAGCTCGGGCGTGCCATCACGCTCATTGAGAGCAATGCTCCTCGCGACCAAGAGCCTGCCCGCCAGCTCATCGCGCGGCTGCTACCCCACGCGGGGCGCGCGATACGCGTCGGTGTCACGGGGGTCCCCGGTGCGGGGAAATCCAGCTTCATCGAGGCCTTTGGCTCCTACCTCTGCAACAAAGGGCTCAAGGTAGCCGTGCTCGCCATCGACCCCTCCAGCACACTCTCTAGGGGCTCCATCATGGGGGATAAGACGCGCATGGAGGAGCTCTCAGGACATCCCAATGCCTTCATCCGCCCCAGCCCCTCAGGCGGCACGCTCGGGGGTGTTGCGCGCAAGAGCCGAGAGACCATGATTGCCTGCGAGGCTGCGGGCTACGACGTGCTGCTCGTCGAGACCGTCGGTGTCGGTCAGAGTGAGACGACCGTGCGCTCCATGGTCGATGTATTTCTCCTGCTGCTCATCACGGGAGCAGGCGATGACCTGCAGGGCATCAAGCGCGGCATCATGGAGCTCGCTGACATCCTCATCGTCACCAAGGACGATGGAGACAATCATCAGGCGGCTCTCGCCCACCAGCAGGAGCTCAAGATGGTGCTGCATTACCTCCAGAGTCCTACACCAGGCTGGACACCTGAGGTGCATACGGTCTCCTCCATCGAGGGACGCCACATTGACACGATAGAAGAGTGCCTGCTGCGCTTCCGAGAGGGGCAGCAGCAGAATGGTCACTGGGAGGCGCGCCGGCGCCGTCAGTCGCTCGACTGGGTGCGTACACTCGTGCATGAGGCACTGCTGGAGTCCTTTGAGTGCCATCCCGACGTCGCGGCAGCTCTACCCGAGGTGGAGCAGTCCGTGAGTTCCAAGGTGCTCGACCCCGTCTCAGCCGCCCAGATGCTGCTGGATCGCTTCCGCTTTCCGCAGTGAGATGCGGAGACGCCGCGCATAGGGTAGGGGGTGCGCGGCTTGCCAAATCAATAGTTTTTGATCTACAGTTTGACAGAAGGCTAGGGGAGTGCTAAGATAGGATACACGATCCATGCCTATTCCATCTTCCCATTTCACGCAATACGCGAGCTCTGCGCGTGTATTCAAGGCTTTCTCTGACGAGAAGCGTCTGGCTATCCTCTCGCTGCTCCAAGGCGGAGAACACTGCGTTTGCCAGCTCGCAGAGCAGCTTTCTATCGCTCAATCAGCCCTCTCTTATCATCTCAAGATCCTGCTTTCAGCAGGCATTGTTCAAGCGCGCCAAGAGGGCAAGTGGACTTATTATAGTATTAATCAGCTGCGTCGGACTCAGATTGCGGATCATCTGATGACAATCACAGAGCCGCTCACGTTAAGCAGCAGCTCTATTAGTTGCGGGAGCATGGAGGCATGCGCAACAGCAAGCTCAGACTCGCTAGATGATGCAACTCCCTAGAGGGAGGCAACACGGGGGCGGCTTATGGAGTCTGAGCTTGTTGGCTTGCGGTGTAGAGAACTGGAGGCCTAAAAAATTCTCTTACCCAGATCGCGGATGGACGCGAAGAGGGTGCGCATTGCTTCCTCGACGCTGTACCAAGAGAACCAGTAGGTTTGCTTGGAGGCGGAGGGTTTAGAAGATTCTTTTCGCAGATCAGAATGAGGCCGGAAGGCCCTCCATTCTTTCTGGCGATTTTCTTTTCTTATCAGTCTAGCTTCGTAGGGGTGAATCATATCATTGGGGGGTTGGTATGCCCCTATCTATAGCAGAAAAATACTTATGACACAAGAATATTTGCGTCACTTGATATTCCGTTTTACTTAACATTGTGCATCCTTATATAACGTTAGATTCGGCTCTAAAAATGCTAGTCACTTGGCTTGTGTTTCTTTACGAATGAGCGAAAAATATAGGATAATAAAAAAGCTATTTCAGATTTTTTTTTACTCAGAGCCAGATTTCTCTGATACAGCGGCGGAATTTGCAAGTACTCGTGGCACTGCGTCAGATTCGCCGCGCGCCAAATGAATAAATTGATGCGTAGTTGTTGCAAGAATGGCACGGAGTGCCTTTGCCTCCATCAATTGATACATGGCAGAGCACAATTCAAGCACAAAGTCGTATAAAGTGCGCGTGTAGCGAGTTTATTGATGGGCTCTATCTAGTCAAGTGTGCTGAGCTTCTAAACTGCATTTAGCACTGCTAGAGTAATAACCCCCACGCTTCCTGCCAAGCTCGATTGCACACATTATAGGGACCTTCTCTTAAATTCTCGCCATTCCAAATAAGCGAATATGGAAAATCGCTTCATGAGGCTGCTTTTGAGCGCCTTTAGGCTGGATATCCCGTCGCTTTTCCCTCGAGGTGTCGTAGGGTGCTTTGGTCTCAAATTGACATGCAATTTGTCGCGAATTTTCGTCTCAGAGGACACTCTGAGCCATCAATTCGTAAAAGATCCAGCTCTACAATCATCTCAAAATCTTATCTCGCGAGAAGCTCCCTATATACAATGTGAGTAACAGTTAATAGAGTAAATCAATAAAGTCAATCATCGCGGATCGCAAGCAGAAATAGCAAATGTAAAATCATATAAAACCTTGATGAAATTATCTTTGCATGAACACAAAAATAGATTTTTGGAGAGATAATAAGATTGCAATAGTGTGAAATTCTGCTAAAATGACTCTAGAGATGCTTTCATTTGATGTCTGTTTATACTTAATCAGTCATCAAATGTTTCGTTTTTGCAACACTATTTTAAAACAAAAGTATTTTATTATGGTATTACAATCTAACTTTCTCGCGTCTCTGACCTAACAATGTTACAATGCATTATATCACACTCAAGTGCCAATTTACTTGGTGCTTGTGGCTTTTTTGTTTATAGAGCGTTCTATAAACAAGAGGACGCATGAAAGTGCACACTGAAATTAGCCATACTAACAAACCAGATAACATGAAAAACCTAAGCAAACCAAGAAGATCAAACAAGCTAGCAAAGAGTTACCCTATAAATTCAATACACATTTTTTCCCAAATTACGCTTGACCCATGTACAGTCGTAGCGTATGATTCCCGTGCTTTTTCTTCCTCGGATTGCCTGTAATGACGCCCGAAATGAATCTTCTCAGATGAACAAATAAAGAAGCAACGGTTATGTGCAACTCCGTATCACTCATTAATAGCTCCGCTCAACGTAACTTCTCCTTCCACGGGATTAACTCAAAAACAAAGAAAACGAAAATTGAGTTCCGTCCTGGTGTGCGATTTGGTCAAGAAGTAAAGCGACTGTTTGCTGAGGGACATAGTAGCCACGACATAGGTACTAACTTTTCTGCCTCAAAGCTCCTAGACATTCGTCCATAATTTTCCAAGCTCTAGTACTCAGATCTTTAGATCTAGTATTAGGGCTTGCCTGCACATCAAGCATTTTCTTTAGATACAGCTCATCCTAGATTCAGCAATTTTTGCTGAATCTTTTTGTTTATAGGCGCAGCTGCACATTCTCTGTCAGTTATTAAGGGCTTAGCTCGTTTTTACATTTACTTATTAGCGTCTTTAACTCATCATTTGATGCATCTCTACTGCCTTTGCTCTTTTTGAGATAAAGCTGTACTTTTTCGACCAAAGCAGCATCTTGTTCACGAGAGTACCTAGTGATCAAGTCCCTGCATAGGTCGTAAAAATGGTCTTCATGCTTGTTGACTTCGAGTCCACATTTATAGAGTTTAAACGCGTATCCAAGCTCCCCAGATTCAAGTGCCATACAGGCCTCCAAGTGGTACAGCACTGGCTTGTGAGGTGATACGGCACGGATTGATTCGAATGTTGGTTTAAGTTGACTAAAACGCCTTTTGCGAACAGCTTGATCTTTCCTCGCTACTCGAAGTAGATAATAATTCGCCTTAATACACACTTCTGGGTACTTCTTAAGCATACCACATACTGCATCAAACAACTCTGTTTCCTTGGAGAGGTGGAGGTGAGCCAAGAACACAAAAATACGAGAATCAGAGGGATTGATCTTAAAGACTTTTTCCATTTCCTCTTTGACCTTGTGGCGATTATTCATTTTCAAAGCGATTTGTGCAAGAACGAGATGAGAACGGCAATCTGTAGGATCTTCTTTCGCTGCTTTGACTGCAAAGATTTGTGCTTGTTTGGTCAGTTCACATTTCAGCGAGAAACAAGCCGCATTATAAAGATAGGCGAATGAGCGAGGATTGAGCTCCTTCGCTTTGATTAGGTCGTCGAGTGCTTCTATATATTGGCCAAACTCCATATGGCATCCCGCTCTTGTCGTGTATAATTTGACGTCGCGGTTATTGATGGACTCGGCTATGGCAAAACTCTGCATGGCTGCCTCTTTATCGCGTAGCCTCGTATGCAAGCGTCCCCACTCGATATGAACGATAGATAATCCTGGAGCCATGTGCAGAGCCATCTCGAGATTCTCTCTCGCCTGATCATACTGATAGGTATGGGTATAGTAATAGCCTCGCTCTGCATAGGCTCCCGCAGCATTGGACTGCCAAGGATGAGCCTGCTCGACAGCACGATTAAAGTAATGGAGTGCATCGGTCAATCTCCCTTTTTTCAGCCATATGGTAGCTCTGCTAATGTAGAGGCTATAGTCTGGTATCCTGAGATCAAAGGCTTTTTTCATATACTTCGATGTCTTAGCGCTATTGCCTCTATTCATGTAGTAATGAACAGCTGTCGTGAGAGCTAGCAAATAAACTTGGGATACCTCTAGAAAGCAATCAAACTGTTGACAAAAGTCGATATAGCCTTCATTATCGAACTCGTCATACATACGGCTCACTTCAGCCAATGAGATCGATCTCCGATAGAATGAGTGAAGCCCTAATTCTCTGTCTGATGGCATCTGCAAGTCGGTACGGTATAGATCCTCTGCACCTGCATAAGATTCACTTTTAAAATCTCCTATCAAGTAGCCGTGTAGCAAAGTTAGCAGACATTGCCAGTTCGCTAGCAAATCGTCCTGTTTCACCTCAAGACTTTTGAGACATGTTTGCCACTGGATCGCGCTTGTTAATAACTTTTCTTTTTGCTTAAGATAAAGAGGTGAGACAGATTTGAGAGCCTCCAAAAGCTCTTCTCCTGCCTGATCATATGCCCCTTGAGAGAAAAGATAGTTAAATTCTAAGATTTTAAGCTCGATGCAAAAAAACTTGCTTTGAGGGTTCTTTATCTGTTTAGACAGAGCCATATACTCATCTAGTTGTTTTTTATCTCCTGTTTCCAGGCTGAGTGTAATAATGGATTTATAAGCTTGTTCCTGATAAGGGTTATCGCAATGTGCATATTGTTTTAATCCGAGCAAGGCTTTCTCTATATTCTCATATTTATACGGTGTAATGTGTTTGCTACAGAGTGCAGCAATTAAGTATAAAGAATAAAGACTCTCATGGTAGGCGAGATTTCCCTCAAAGGAAATCTTGCGATTTTTGCAAAATTGCTCGATAAGCACCTGCAAAATACAATACGCTTTTTTTCTATCATTTGCATCAATACAAAGATAAAAGCTTTTGAGCAGAGTCAACTCCATTTCACTAGCATCTTTATCGATGGGGACAAAAAGATCCATCAGATTTACATTGGTCGCATCAAGGAGCATTGTGTAGATGTTCTTTCGCAAGCGCAACAAATAACTATCTGCACGAAGCTCATTCTCAGAGCATGCCATTTCCCAGTCTATAGTTGCTTCATTAAGTCGTTCTAGTCGACAGTTGATATTGCCTCTCAGCATGGTACTAAAAGTATTGATAAAATTACTTGAGATCATGTTTTTCTTTTCTAGTATGTTTATAGTTGTCTGCATCGCCTACGATCTTAATGCAGAAGCATCAGAATAACGCATTGTATAGGCATATGTGTGTCTTCTTTATTGTCAATGTAATATATTGCTCATTTTTTCTCTAAGAGCTCAAGAGCCTTTGCTGCTCGCCCTAGCTTATAATGATAATAAGCATACTGCTGGTGCGTGATGGCTTTATATTTGTAAGGGCAATACTTTATCGCTCGCTCTATCGTCTTTATCGCCAATTCATATTGACCTATCATAGAATAAGCTTCAGACAGATTATACAGACCTTCATAATTATCCCAATCCTTGACTTTGCAGATCCAAGACTCATATTCCTTTATAGCGCGGTACAAACCCTCTTCTTCAAGCTTATAGCTCTGTTGGATAATGAGGGTATGTATGGTCAACGCCTCTGCATTGTTGCTTTGGAGTTCAAAGACTTTTTGCAACTGCTTGGTAGCATCTCCCCATTGTTTGCGATTCATGTAATAGCGGGCAAGTCCCAGATAGGCTCCGAGTTTAGTGCTGTTGAGCTCTATTGCTCGTTGCCAGTAATCAAGACATGCTTCGTTGTCATCGTTTTTCTCGTACAAACAGGCGAGAGCATTATATGTTTTCGTTTTATTTTTTTCATATCTTATTGCTGCATTGAAATCAGCAAGTGCTTCTTGAAATGAATCTAGATGCGTGTGAACTTCGCCACGTAAATAATAGCCTAAGTAGTTATGGGGGACGGTTTTGATAGCCTTATTACAGAGTTTTTTTGCCTGGGAATATTCTTGCTTTGCCATAGCAATTTTGATCTTCCCTACAAGTGCATCATAGTTATTCAAATCATAGATTGCTATCTTGTCAGCATAGTTTTTTGATTCATCATACTTGCAAAGTTTGAGAGCAATATCCATCAGAGACTTTAATACTACCGTATTATAAGGCTCACTCTGTAATATAGTACGAAGTGTCTTTTGCGCCTTATATAGTTCTCCTTCAATGATATATGTCTCAGCCTTCTGGGTGAAGCATTCTTTTGACGCTTGAAAATTTTCTTCTACATACTTGTATACGTCGTGTGCCTCTTTGAAACGCAGTAATTGCGAGAGCGCTTTTGCTTTGCTGAGATAGTAGTTGACCTTATGAGGATCGTGCTTGATTGCATTGCCAAAATCGCTTAATGCCTTTTCGTAATTAGGAAAAGTCTCATAGCAGACACCACGATTGTAATAAGGCTCATCATCTGTAGGATCAAGTTCGATGGCTTTATCGAAATCTTTGATCGCGCATTCTCTATAGTTTATCTCCTTGTTTTCTTCATAAATCTGCTTATTCGTTGTTCCGCGGTTGAACCTATGCTTTGCAACAAGAGGCTCCAATGAGATTAGTTGATTGTACTTCTCTATGCGTCTTTTTTTGGCAGTGATGCATGAATCATCTTTAAAGTGGAAGGCCTCTAGCTGTAACTGGATACTCATGGCCTCTGTCTTATACCCGTCGACCCGAGAGACAGCATTCTGAACTTTGGCTTGGAAGCGCTCTTCGATTCCTTTTTCAATAGCTTGCAGCCTTTTCTCATAGCCAAGATTGATAAAAAAAGGTATGGCTATGCCGCCTACCGCCACGAGAGACGTGATTAGGATACTCCAAAGATTGAGCATAGAGCCCAACCAATCTACTAACTTGTCATGATAGCTGGAGATTGCTTCATAGTTCTCGAGTTTGACAGTCTGTTCAGGCTTTGTTTCAGCTCTATCTTGGTCTTTTACTAAATGCTCGGGTTTGGGTTGAGATTTAGTCTCAGGTGTGGACTGCTCTGATGCCACGGCGGAATTCGAAGCCGTGGCAGAGTTGTCTTGCTTCGCGCATAAGAGCTCAGTGACTGGGCACGACGCGATTAGTAGGCTACTGACAAGTGTCAAACAATGTCGTAATGTTGATTTGATCATTGCTTGTCATTTTTCTTGTTGTCTTGATCCTTGGCACTGAATGTATTGAGGAGGTATTCGAAAAATTTGCCTAGATCAATCAGTATACTCCGTATAATGACGTAAGCGGCGAGGACAAGAAGGAATGCGCCGAGAAAATCCAACAGATGAGGCAATAGAGGCATCACGGAGCTGCATGTAGAAATAATCTCTTTGTTGTGTACAAAATAGCGGAAATTTTGTACGTAATTCATCAAACCAATGCCGCCTACAATGATGATGATCAGGACGACGATTAGTGCGACGGACACGGGGAGCCAATTGATATTGGGACGAGGAGGGGTGGGAGAGTTGTTCATATGAGTTTGTAGATTATCTCACGAATCTATCAATTATACACGATAATTTCAAGCTTGTTATTTTGTGATACCGCTTTTATTTTAACGATTTATATGCTAAATTAAAACAAAGCTATTATTAGTGTTATACGACAAGATCATCCCTCTCGAGACACAACGAGGGGCATCCGTATGACGGATGCCCCTCGGGGGATGTGATGGGTGTGTGGGTCGCGTTTACTTCGCCTCGATCACGCCGAACTCGGAGATGGCGGCGGAGTCACCACCGCTGTGTCCGTTGAGGACGACGAGGCGGATGTAGTTCGCCTTGACGGGGGTGGCAAAGAGGATTTGCTGCTCGCTTTCGTTGTTCGCCAGTGCTCCCTTGGCGACTGGGCTGCCCCATGTCTTGCCGTCGGTGCTGACGTAGATCTCGTAGTCCTTCACGCGGGCTTCTGCCACAGGGGCGGACTTGATGGTGATACCCTTGAGCGCGTAGCTGTCGCCGAGGTTGAACTGCAGCTCGTGGGGGTAGCTCGCCAGTGTGACTCCCTTCATGGTGTGCCAGTAGGTGGCGGCATTGCCATCAAGGATGTAGCGGGCTTCTCCCGAGCCGGGGAGCTCGGAGCCCACATAACTCACGGTCATGAAGGCGCGGGCAGGGTACTGTCCAGTAACCTTGGTGACGAGGGGCTTGAGCTCGGCCATGGACGTGTACTTCACACCAGCCTTGAGGGGCTCGGTGGCGACCATTTTGACGAAGCGGCCAGCGACGGGCTTCGCGAATTTCGCGATGACATCGGCGTCACTCGTACCGATGGTGACGGTGGCGAGGGGCTTGTCTGCCCACTGATCCGCGCTCTGCGAGACGTAGAGCTCTACGGTCTTGGGGCGAGAGTCTGTCTGTCCCTGTCGGGGGGTCAGCGCGATGCCCTCGAGCTCCGAGTCAACACCGAGATCGACGATGACCTGATGGGGGAATGGGGGCATGCCGCCCGCGTACTGGCTGTGCCAGATGGTGCTCTTGTTGCCGTCGATGAGGTTGTTGACACTCTCTCCACCACCGGCATTGCTGCTGGCGGAGTGGATGCGCATGAGGTTACCAGGCTGCCAGAGGGGGAGCACGAGGCTGCTCTCATCGGAGGGGATGAAGCTCTTCTTGCTCGCCGAGGCGGTGATGGTGCCAGCCTGACGGTAGAGGAAGGGACCAGTGTAGGTCTTCTTCGTCCCATCGGGCATGGTCAGCGTGATGGTGGCATCCGCGGTGTTCGTCTTCGCAATCACGTAGCCAGAGCGGTCGCGCTCGAGGGAGACGGGGTTGACGATGGCGTAGGTGGGGCGTGCCTCATCGGCCATGTTCTCTCCCGCGCTGTAGGGGCGGATGGAGAAGCTGAAGCTGGTGGGCTTGGACAGCGGGATGTCACGCGCGATGGGGCGAGGTCCGCAGGACGCGCCGCCGAGACCCAGTGTGAGGGTGTCGAGGCTGAGGATGGTGGCTCCAGCGGGCTTGAGCTCGTAGGGGTGTGCCGCCTCCGTGATGGCCTGTGGGGTGTAGGGGAGAGCCGAGAAGTTGAAGGTCTCGTCCTCACCTGCGACGAAGAGGAAGCCGTTGCCATTCTTGTTCGTCAGACCGACCCAGCGCGTGTCGTTGCGGTTGCCCATTTCCATAGGCTTGGGATAGTCCTCTACCATGCCTTCGACGGTCTGCGTGTAGATGCCTACAGGCGTGCCTGTCTTGCGGTCGGGGTAGTTTTCCCCTGGGCCGCGGCCATACCAGGTGACCTGATCGAGGCTGGGGTCGAGCGGGAGGATGTAGCCGAGCTTGGGCAGCACGTAGTTGCTGTGGCTAGGCGTGATGTTCGCCTGCACATTGAGCGTGCCATCGGGGAAGAGGGTGTAGATGAGCTGGCTGTCGAAGTGGAAGCCGTCTGCGGGCATCTTGCCCTGATCGACGACCTTGCCCTTGCCGCTGAAGAGACCTGTGAGGGACTCGACGCGCTCACCCTGTGTGCGGATGTCGAAGGAGACGCGCAGTGCCTTGCCATCGAGGAAGGAGATGCGGGGCTTGCCGACGGCAACGCTCTTGAGGTTGCGCAGACCAGCGCCGAAGAACTGGCTGTTCTGATGGACGAGCCAGGTGTCGTTGGCGAGCGGCGCGCGGTAGGCGTTGAGCGTGACAGCGTCCGAGCCTGCCTTGACGAGCGGGCTGAGACCACCGATGCGGGTGCGGGTGTTGTAGCCAGTGAGAGCACCTGTCTTCTTGTTGAAGCTGATGACCTTGTCGCCTGCGGTGACGGTGAGCACGTCCTTGTCCTTGTCGTTGACGTTGAACTTCGCCTCACCGAGCTCGACGCGGCGGGTGCCAGCAGCGTAGTTGGTGAGGTCGGCGGGGAGCTGGATTTGCTCCGTGGCGACGGTGTAGCCGCTCTTCGCCCACTTGGTGTCGCGGTTGAGCTTCACGTCGACGTTGAGGAAGTACTCGCGGTCGGACTTGAAGAGGGCGGAGACGGGCAGCGTGATCTCTCTCGTCTGGTGCGGAGGCACGTCGACGGTGGTACCACCGCTGGCGATGATCTCATCACCCTCGGCGCGGACTGTCCAGATGAGGTCAAACTCACCCAGATTCGTGAAGTTGAACTTATTGCGCAGCTTGAGGACGAGGGATCTGCTGTTTTTGGCGAGACCGACGAGCTCAAAGTCGACGTTCTGCTGTGCCTTGCGCACTTCGGCGTAGAC
>CAYJLP010000029.1:0-19403 GCA_964371115.1 uncultured Akkermansia sp.
AAGACCGCAAGCGCGCCGAAGACATCGACACCATCAACAAGGGTGACTCCCTCGCCCACAACGTCGAGCGTCAGCTCAAGGAGCAGGGCGAGCAACTCCCCGCCGAAGTCAAGCAGCCCATCGAAGAGAAAATCACCGCCCTCAAAGCCGCCGTCGAAGCCAAAGACATCGACAAGACCAAAACCCTCACCGCTGATCTCGAGCAGATGCTCGAAGGCCTCAACCAAGCCGCTCAGCAGGCAGGTGCCGCCGGTGGCGCAGGCTGTGGCTCCTCCTGCGGAGGCGCTGCCCCCGAAGGCGACAGCGACGAACCCCGCAAGGCCAAAGGCAAGGTCGTCGATGCCGAAATCGTCGACTAATCAACCATCCACCCCCTCGCTATGAGCTCTAGCATCTAGGGCTCATAGCACTCCCCCTTTCACATACTAATAATACATTATCACCATTATGATCAAACCACTCGGAGCACGCGTCCTCATCCAGCGCGTCGAAGCAGAAACCAAGACAGCTAGCGGCCTCTACCTCCCTGACTCCGCTCAGGAAAAACCCCAAGAAGCCATCGTCCGCGCCATCGGCACAGGCGGTCGCGACAAAGACGGCGCGCTCATCCCCTTCAGCGTGCAGGTCAATGACCGCGTCCTCATCACCAAATACGGCGGCACCGAGATCACCGTCAACGGCACCGTCTACACCATCCTCAACGAAAGCGACATCCTCGCCGTCCTCGAAGACTAATTTTTTTAATACCACATCACACAATTTTATAGACCACATTTATTATGGCAAAACAACTCGAATTTGAAGAAGCCGCCCGTCAAAGCCTACTCAACGGCGTGACAAAGATCGCCAAGGCCGTGAAGAGCACCCTCGGACCTGCTGGCCGCAACGTCGTCATCGACAAAAAGTTTGGCTCCCCCACCATCACCAAGGAAGTCTCCAGCAAGACCAACGACATCGCAGGCGACGGCACCACCACCGCCACCGTCCTCGCCGAAGCCATCTACCGCGAAGGTCTCCGCAACGTCACCGCTGGTGCGAACCCCATCATGCTCCAGCGCGGCATCAACAAGGCAGCAGCCGCCATCGTCGCTGAGCTCAAGAATATCTCCAAGTCCGTCGACTCCTCCAAGGAAATCGCTCAGGTCGCCACCGTCTCCGCCAACTGGGACGAAGAAATCGGCAGCATCATCGCCGAGGCCATGGACAAAGTAGGCAAGGACGGCACCATCACCGTCGAAGAAGCCAAGGGCATCGAAACCAGCCTCGACGTCGTCGAAGGCATGCAGTTCGACAAGGGCTACCTCTCCCCCTACTTCGTCAACAACGCAGAGACTATGGAAGTGGTGCTTGAGAGCCCCTACATCCTCATCTGCGAGAAGAAGATCTCCAACCTGAAGGACTTCCTCCCCATCCTCGAAAAGGTAGCCAAGTCTGGCAAGCCCTTCCTCATCATCGCCGAAGACATCGAAGGTGAAGCCCTCGCCGCCCTCGTCGTCAACCGCCTCCGTGGCTCGCTCAACGTCTGCGCGGTGAAGGCACCCGGCTTCGGCGATCGCCGCAAGGCCATGCTCCAAGACATCGCCATCCTCACAGGCGGTCAGTGCATCAGCGAAGACCTCGGCCTCAAGCTCGAGAACGTCGAGCTCAGCCAGCTCGGTCAGACCACACGCGTCGTCGTCAGCAAGGACACCACCGTCATTATTGAAGGTGCAGGCACCTCCGCCGACATCACCGCACGTGTCAACCAGATCCGCAAGCAGATCGACGACACAACCAGCGACTACGACAAGGAAAAACTTCAAGAGCGTCTCGCGAAGCTCGCAGGCGGTGTCGCCGTCATCAAGGTCGGTGCCGCTACCGAAACCGAGATGAAGGAAAAGAAAGACCGCGTCGATGACGCCCTCCACGCCACACGCGCTGCCGTCGAAGAAGGCATCGTCCCCGGTGGTGGTGTCGCCCTCATCCGCGCCCAGCACGCCAGTGCAAACCTCACCCTCGCAGGCGACGAGCAGACAGGTGCTGACATCGTCACCCGCGCGATCGAGGCTCCCCTCCGCCAGCTCGTCTCCAACGCCGGCCGCGAAGCCGCTCTCATCGTCGAGAAGGTCAAGGGACTCAGCTCCGCGACCGAAGGCTACAACGTCGTCACAGACGCCTACGAAGACCTCCTCGTCTCCGGTGTCGTCGACCCCACAAAGGTCACACGCTCCGCCCTGCAGAACGCCGCGTCCATCGCCGGCCTCATGCTCACCACTGAGTGTCTCATCACCGAGCTCCCCGAAGCCAAGGGCTGCGGCTGTGGCGGCGGTGCTGACGCTATGGGCGGCATGGGTGGTATGGGCGGCATGGGTGGCATGATGTAATCATCCCCCTCCCGCGGAAACACACACATTCCCACCACCCGTCCTCGATGCATCGAGGGCGGGTGGATTTTTCTTGTCAGCTCGGCTCTCGTCTGCTAACTTGCTCAGATGACCACAGAATCAACTCCTCCAGCTGCTCAGCGCAGTCGCGTCTCACGCGTCCTACACATCCTACTCTACATCTACGCGGCCGTGACGGTGATCCCTCTGTCTATCTTGACCATTGCCCTCATCCTCGCGTACACCGTCTTTGATACGACGGTGAAGATTCACCCCAATTACTCCATCAGCTTGACCCGAGGAGATGGCGAGCTCGGTCATCATTACTACCTCGGATCCACTGCCCCCACATGGGAGAGCGAAGTCGGTCTCCAAGGCATCGCCCTCGACGGAGAGGGCGTCTACGTGCTCTACCACGCCAACGAATACTACCGCATCGCCCTCGATGGCACCGAACGCGTGCGCCTCAAGCAGCTGCCAGCCTACATCAAACTCGAAGACCCCGCCACCTTCTGGCAACAAAGGCAGCGCGAGCAATAGGAGACCACTCAGCGACGCGCTTTCTGACTTAGTGCAACGCGGCATATCTGATGCCGTGCTGCTGCACGCAGTCTATTCTATTCAATCGAAGCGTAGGGCTACTGCGAGATCTGTTGGGGAGAGGCTTGACAGGGTGTTTTGCACTTCATCATCCAAGACCTCTACGACAGCCAGAAGTAGATGATGCTAGCAAGAACGGGAAGGCTGATAACAATCGACCAGATCATAGCCGTATTCGTCTGCATAGCATGGGGCTTATGGTGATTATTGATAGACGCTTCGAAGAACATGCTGTTGCTATTGGTGACGCGACTGACATCCCATTGCGCAATGTCGCCGTTGAACTGGGACTGCCAGAACATGTGGTTCATATCGGTGACCTGACTGACATCCCACTTCGAGATGTCACCGTTGAACTTGCTCTGCTGGAACATCTCGCTCATTTGGGTGACCTTGCTGACATTCCACTGCAAGATGTCACCGTTGAATGTGGACTTTTGGAACATCCCACTCATATTGGTAACTTGACTGATATTCCACTGCGAGATATCGCCGTTGAATTTAGATGCGTGGAACATCCAGCCCATATTTGTGACCTGGCTGACATTCCACTTCGAGATGTCGCCGTTGAACAGGGAGGAATTGAACATTCCACCCATGTTTGTGACCTTGCTGACATCCCACTTTGAGATGTCACCGTTGTATTAGGATGATATGAACATCCAGTGCATATTGGTGACTTTGCTGACATCCCATTGCGAGATGTTGCCGTTGAATTGAGAGTTATAGAACATCTGTTCCATATTGGTGACCTTGCTAACATTCCACTTCGAGACGTCGCCGTTGAACGGGGTGGAGTTGAACATTCCACCCATATTTGTGACCTGACTGACATCCCACTGCGAGATGTCGCCGTTGAACGGGGAGTTATAGAACATATAGTTCATATCGGTGACCTTGCTGACATCCCACTGCGAGATGTCGCCATTGAAATCTAGCCCTTTGAAAAGCGAGCTCATATCAGTCACTTGACTGACGTCGACGTTATTGAGATTGGCCTCGAGTCCGCGTTGGGCAATTTGAGATCGAACGATTTCTTTGATTCTTTCATTGGTGGCGATGAGCGTTTTCGCGCTTGCTGGTGGCGTTTTTGGCTGAGATCTTTGCGCCGAAGATACCGCCGTGAGTGCAGCTTTCCAGTCGCGGGCACTCTGCCAGCGCTCGGTGGCGGCAAAGCTCATCGCCTTGTCGATGCTGCGACGTAGGACTAGTTCGTAGTGCGCCATATCGTCGCGCTGAGCGAGGGGGACGATGGGGTCTTGATCGGGTGTGAGGCGATCGAGACTGGGGGCTGGATCCTCTCCTGTCATGAGCTTGTAGAGCGTGCAGCCCAGCGCGTAGATGTCTGTCCAAGGGCCTGTCTTGCCCCGTCGGCTCATCTGCTCAATAGGGGTGTAGCCTAGTGAGAGCGCGACGGTCTGCGAGTGCTCGGGATTGCTCTCACGCGCCATGCCAAAGTCGATAAGTACAGGGTCACCCCCTGCGACGAGCAGGATATTGGAGGGCTTGATATCACGGTGTAGGATGCCTTGATCATGCAGGTAGGCGAGCGCATCAAGGAGAAGAGGGAGGAGATGCTGGATATCTGCCTGAGACCACTTCGGCTCTGAGCTGCGCTGGTCGCTGAGCTGTTTGAGCGTCTGCCCCCCGACATAGTCCATGATGTAGTAGGCGGTGTTGTTCGCCTCAAAGGCGCGCTGGATGCCGATGATGTGGGCATGCTGGCAGCGGCTGAGCAGCTGGGCTTCGTTGATGAAGCTGCGCATGGTATTTTCATAGTCCTCGCGAGAGCCCTGAAAGAGGACGTCGTCGCTATGGGGATCGCGCAGGGCGAGGCCTAGGGGGAGATTTTCTTTGATGACGACGAGCTGCTGGCTGCCCGTATCGCGAGCGAGGTAGGTGATGCCAAAGCCCCCCTTGCCGAGCACGCGCTCGATGCGGTAGCGGTCGAGGATGCTGCCTTCGGGCAGGGCGGCGGAGTAGGGGGTGGAGGTGGAGGAGTCTGTACTGGTCATCGTGTCGTGTGTGTTGTTGAGACTATGTTTTACGGGGGAGGATTGCTTCATCGGCTGCTTATGCATGATATTCTACTACAACTAGCGCGGCATGCATGCGAAAAATGTCGCAGGTGTCAGATTTGTATTCTTAAGGGGACCTTGCAAAATTAGTTTTCAGCAATTCCAGATTTCGAAAATGAGCACCACAGCACGTCTTTTGCTGCATTTTGGCGAGAATTCGCAGCTTTTTGGGCTTACATAGCTCGCTATGTGCACCCAAACGCCGCAAATTCTCATCCAAACTGCCAGCAAAATCCGAAGCTGCTGATTTTGCAAGATCCCCTAAATAAAAGAGAAGCTTTCTGATAAAAAAGAAGGGGATTGGTCAGCTCATCTTGATCTGTCCAATCCCCTGCGTCGTTCTAGCGGCGTCGTGTGAGTGTGTGTTTAGTCTTTTTTGCTGCTGTTTTTGAAGAAATTCTTCTGGAGGCTCTTCGCATCTTCTTGATCAGCGACACGTCCGTACCATGAGGCGCGGCTGGCGTTCTTCTTTTTGAACATACCCATCACGGGAGCAGGAGCGGCTTCGAAGGAGAGACTGTTGCCTGTGGAGATCTTTCTTGCTTGTTCGAGTACATTTTGATTGGCTCCGATGTAGACGAATGTCCAGTCGCGCTCCTTGAGGTCATCGACGAGCTTCTTGATGCGGCGGGCATTGTACTCAGACGAGGAGTTCTCCTCTCCATCGGTGATGATGGTGACGAGCACCTTGTGCTTTTCTTTCTCGTTGATGCTTTGGCGCGCTTTGTTGAGGCTCAGTCCCATCGCGTCGTAGAGAGGCGTCATACCGCTGGGCTTGTAGCTGCGCGAGCTGAGCTCCTCGGCCTTTGCGCTGGGGGCGTTGTTGTAGACTATCTTGGTCCCATCAGAGTTGAAGAGCACGAGCGTGACGTAGTGCTCTTGCTGGGCGGCGTACTTCTTTTGAGCTGATTGTATGGTTTGGACGGTCTCATTGTAGCCACTGACGGCTTGCTTCTCGATGCTGCTCATCGAGCCGCTCTGGTCGAGGATGACGAGGTTGTAGATCTTGGTCTTTTCCCCACCGCCCTCTGTGAGAGCGGTGGGTTTTGTGAGGGTGCAGGAGCTCAGCAGAGCGCAGGCGAGGGTGAGAGAAATAATTTTCATGGTGCTTGGACTTATTACGATGTAATATAGACAATTTGATTGCAAAAAGCAAGCAAAAGAGCTATTAGTTCGTAGGCTCAGGTGAGGTTGATGGCTCGGGCGTGCTCTCTGGGCTGACTAGATAGCTGGCAGAGGAGACGCCGAATTGATCTGCTCCCTGCGTCGCGACGGCAATGACGCGGTAGCGCGCGGGGGTGAGTGAATGGCTGACTTGTACCTTGAAGCGTCCCTCGGCATCTGTCCTGTGGTGCCCGAGCCAGAGGGCGCAGGGCTTGGAGTTCTCTTGGAGCAGTGGTGGGCGCGTATAGTCGCCACAGCCTGAAATAGAACCACCGCCTATACTTCCTGATCCCGTTCCGTAGAACGATTCGTCTCCGCCACGTTCAAATACGCCCCATGTCCACTGCTCTGCCTCTCCGCGCTGCAGCATCTGACCCAGCGAGCTGCTGGAGTAGATGCTATGGCGACGCAGGCAATAGAATTGCTTGAGGGGGGCTGGCATGGTATAGCCGCCAGTCAGCAGGCTGTTCTCATCCTCGACATAGAGCGTGAGCGTGGCGTGAGGGACAGGATGTCCCTGTGCGTCGAGCACCTGTCCGCTCAGTTCGCAGCTTTCCCCTGGGCGGATGGCCTGTGCTGGGGTGTTGATCGCCACGTGCAGCTGTTTTTCTTCGGCTTTGACGAAGATGTGTGTGCTCCCTGAGAGGATATGTGGGATACCAGAGCTAGTCTGATCGCCGCCGCGCACGTGCAGTGCACTGATGGTGAGTGAGGGGTAGTCTTTGGCGTGCAAGGGGATCTCGATGATGGGATCTTGAGCCGACACACGGCGATGGAGATGGCGCACGATGCCTTCTCTCTCGAGGGTGAGGAGGAGCTCTCCCTTGATGGGGCGATCGAGTCTGAGGCGTACGGTCTCTCCTGCTCGGTAGTGTCGCTTATCGCTTTGTAGGTCGAGTTTGTGGCTCTCCCAGCGCTGGTTTTCCTCCTCGACTCGATGCGTGATGATGCTGCGGAAGAGCCGTCCCTGCGCATCCTCACCCTCGGCAGTGATGGTGTAGAGTCCTGCTCGCTCGATGGGTAGGGGGAAGTGTCCCTGACCTGTAGCGTCGAGTGTGATGCTGTGTGTGGCGAGCAGCTGATGCTTCCCGCGAGACTCGATGGACTGATGCTCGATGCGTAGCGTGATGGGGCTCGGAGCCCTGCTTGCTTTGCCTTCGGTGTTGACGGTGAGCATGTCTATCATGACGGGGGGATCGCCTACATGACTGCTGGTCACTGAGGGGCGTAGTCCGAGATAGATATCTGTGGGATGTACGGCGAGGGTGGAGTCGTGGTTGTGGCTCTGATGATTCTTGTTGGTGACGGTGACCGTGGTAGAGATCTGCTGATGGACGGGGAGGGCGCGCTGTCGCTGCGGTATGGTCAGCTCTAGCTTGCCCATGGCATCGAGTTTGCTCTCTCTCTGCAGTTGATGATACCGATCGCGCTTCAGACGGTGATCGCCAAAGGAGTAGTCGCCCCAGCCCTCAGGTGAGAAAGGCGATTCGTCGATAAACACAGACGTTGAGACATGCCCCTGTGCGACTGATGCTGCTGTGAGCGGCTGGGCATGAGCGGTGACGTGCAGGGACTGCCCATCCGCGCCAAGGCGCGTGGCTGACTGAATATCAAACTCGCTACGGCGGAAATGATCGACATTGAGGTAGATGGTGAAGGGCTCGCTGAGGTGGGAGTGCTCTGCCGTGGTGAGGAGCTGGCATTCGAGGCTGTAGTCGGCCAGATTCTGATCATCGGGGTCGATGGGGACGTCGAGCGCGAAACTGCTATCCGCTTCTAAGGCGAGCTGCTGCGTGCTGAGTAGCTTGTGGCCGCGCTTGATGCGCACCTCGACTTGACGCGCTGCCTCAGCAGGGATGAGGCTCACTTGATTGCTCAAGATGCAGCGGAGATAGCCTTTTACATGCGCGGTCTCTCCAGGGCGATAGATGGGGCGATCGCTAAAGCTGCAGTGATGCAGCTCGGGTGTGTGTGCTGCCTCTTGCCTAGCGGCGAGATTGTGGAGGCTAAAGCGATCACCATAAGCGCTGCTCTCGATGGGTCTCAGGCGCACGGTGTAGGCGTCCTGACCGCTGCTGATCTGTAGATAACCTAGCTGATTGGCACGATCTCCGAGCAGATCAGTCAACGAGAGAATCGAGCCCTCAGGCGAGATGGGCTGCTCGTGGAGGAGCTGTGCGTCGCGCGAGTAGAGGCTGAGATGGGGCAGCTGGATCTTCCCCCCCGTAGAGAGGTGAAAGCCATAGACGAAGAGCTGCTCGCTGAGGTCATTGATCTTCCAAATCATGCCCAGATCGCTGTGCTGGATGACGGACTGGCTGGCTGCGACCGCTTTGGGGGTGAGGCCCCTGTCCTGCTCCATGCTCAGACGGTCGGGGAGCTCCTCGCCAGAGAGCTCGAGGAGATAGAGCCCTGTGCGCTGCTGGGGGTAGAGTCGCTCATCATGGAGTGAGAATGTTAGCTCCTGATTGCCTGCAGGGAGAGTGAGTCGACGCTCCTCTACAGGATGGAGCAGCTCTGTTGGCACGATACTCACCCGCTGATCAAGGAGGCGCGCGGCTAGAGGCTGCTGTGCCTGTGCCATCAGGGGGCGCAATGGCGCAGGATCAAACTGACGACCATCATAAGAATGGAAGTCATCTCTAGACTCAAGCCATTTTCTGTAAGGCGAGTAGTAATGCTCGTAGGCACGGATCAGGCGTACCGCTGCTACACCGCGTGGCTCAAAGCGAAGCACGCGCAGCTGGGGGTCATCGAGCAGCCTATAGGTATGAGAGAAGGTGGAGGGACTCACTCTAGGCATGCCTGATAGCGAGCTATTCGCCCTGATCCAGGGCTCGCCAAGAGCTAAGCTCGCGGTCGCCGCGTCCTTATCTTTTTTATCTTTTGGGGGGCTGATGCGCTTTGTCAGGGTATCTAGATGCACGAGTGCCATCAAGCGACTCGTGTCTGCTCCTTTTTTGAGCTTGAAGTAGAGCTTTGTCACTAGCTCGCGCTGTTCCCCTGTGCTCATGAGCGTCGTGACACAGGCGGCGCGTGATTGCTCCTCATCAAAGCTCAGCTCCATGGGGAAAAGCGTGGTAGAATCGCTGGGCGCTGGTGCGCTGCGGTAGGTGGTGGGGGTGAGCGCTGTCAGGGGGAGGCGTGTGCTCTCGCCTGCGCATTGTATCCACTTAATGCCCGAGAGTAGGGTGCCCCAGTCCTCGGGGCGAGCCACAGCGGCCGAGAAGGAGAGCTCGATCTGGAACTCACCTGAGGCGCTCTGCGTGCTTTCCACGTGATACGAGGGACCTGCTTGGAGTGCGGCTACTCCGAAGGTCTCATCTGCATAGCGAGCATCTTTTTCTTGAAAATCTCCTGCCTCGGGAATGACCAAGCTCACCAGCGATCCTACATCCTCAGAGCTGCGGGGGAAAGTCGCCAGCATCCAATAGCCTGGTACCACCTGATCGGCGGGGCGCTGGGAGAAGCGTTCCCACTCGGCATCATTCATTTGGAAGATGATTTGGAGTGATTTGCGGAAGGACAGCGCATCTCTCACACGCAGCGGGGTGGCGTGGGCAGGAACCTTCTTGATGGGGCGATCGGGGGCTTCGGGATCTCTATAGGCATAGTAAGCACGCTGTAGGAGCAGCTCAGCACCACTACCCCAGCGCGGCGCTTTGAAGAGTTTGAGCCAGATGGGCTCATAGGCGGAGCTGCCACCGTGCTTCTTTATCAGCATCGAGGTTCTATCGTGCAGCAGTCCCTTGTGGTCGCCCGAGGGCGTGTGTAGCGTGAGCTCATAGCTCGTGCGGGGAGTGGCGTCTTCGTTGAGTGTCAGCTCCAGTTGATTTGGCGAGAGCCATTCTCCAGTGACGTCCAAGGCTGGCATGATGCGCAGCGTGTCTGGGTCCAGCTGACTGCCCACAAGATCGGGAGGGATGATGGCTTGATCAAAGAAGAGTGTCGCTGTTACTCCACGTACGAGTTGGGAGTTAATTGCCTCAACACGTATCTCTCCAGCCATGAGCGGAGAGGTGCAGAGACAGACGATCGCAGGGATAAAGGAATGTGTGTTCATAACAATTTCTAATTAACGTGATCTTAGCAGCATCTCCAAGTTTCCTCAAGAGAGAAGGGCTGTTGTTACACTTATTTTACACTACATTCCTGATCGGGTTTCTCTGTTATGCTAAGCTCACAATGTGAAGGGAAAAGTATCCTTGGAAGCTCATCGAAGCATGGCTTCTTTGATCGCGAGGGGCGCGGTCTGCGCTTTCGCTGCCCCTGCCGCGGGTGGTAAAATTGAGCTGTGGCGATTTTTGTTCTTAGAAGAAATTGTATAACGATAAATAAGGTTCTATAACCCCATTTCCACAGTCAAGATGCCTCAGTGTCGGCGCAAGTAATCATCCAGCAGCTGCGCCGCTGTGCCGACGCACTGCTGACAGGAGACACGCTGCCCCTGCTTGAGCGCGCGGCAGGTCGTCTCACCGTGCAGCGTGGCGAATCGCTCGCGGATCAGCTCCGCGCCCTCTGCCCCTGCGATCACCGTCGCGGCATACAGCGCGCCACAGGTACCGCCCTCCACGCGTCCGCCGCCGCAGTCGCTCATGCTGGCGATGAGATCATCACGCTGCACGCCATGGCACACAGCCTGAGCGCAATTCATACGACTACCCAAATAATCTTGGCGGAACACGGAGAGAGCTTGATCAGAAGAATTCATCGCGAAATGATAACAAATCTACAGCGAGCCGTCAAGGAAAGAAAACTTGACTTTTACGCCCCAGTCCGTATACTCTCGCGCGTATGGACAAGCCAAGTACCAATATTGATCTCTCGGCGCTCGACACGGCCGCAATGCGCAGCCGTCTTTCCGAGCTCGGGAGCTATCTTTGACCTCTCTAGCCTCGAACAAAAAGTAGCAGAACTCGATGAGCGCATGGCCGCCCCCGACTTCTGGGACGACCCGAATGCCGCGCGCGCCCTCATGAATGAGGTCAACCCCATCAAGCGCCGCCTCGAAGAATACCGCCGCCTCGAAGCCTCCATCGACGACGTCGACGTCGCCATCGAGATGGCCGCCGAGGACAACGACCTCGAAATGGCCGCCGAAGCCAAGAGCGAATACGACGCTTGGTCGGCAAAGCTGCGCAGCTTTGAGCTCCTCACTCTCCTCAATGGAGCCCATGACAACGCGGGCTGCTACATCACCATCCACGCTGGTGCCGGTGGCACAGAGGCCTGCGACTGGGCGAGCATGCTCATGCGCATGTACCTGCGCTACTGCGAGCGACAGGGATTCACCACAGAAGTGATGGAGAGCACCGACGGCGATGAGGCAGGAGTACGCTCCGTCACCATCAAGATCGACGGTGAATACGCCTATGGCTATCTGAAAAACGAGCGTGGCATCCACCGCCTCGTCCGCATGAGCCCCTTTGACTCCGCGGGCAAGCGTCACACCTCCTTCTCCTCCCTCGACGCCACGCCCGACATCTCGGATGACGTCGACATCGAGGTCAAGGAATGCGATGTGAAGATGGACACCTACCGCGCCGGCGGCAAGGGTGGGCAGAACGTGAACAAGGTCGAGACCGCTGTGCGCCTCACCCACCTCCCCTCAGGGCTCATCGTCGCCTGCCAGACCCAACGCTCCCAGCTGCGCAACCGCGAAGAAGCCATGCGCATGCTCAAGGCGAAGCTCATCCAGCTCGAAGAAGACCGTAAGCGCGCCGAAGCCGACCGCCAGTACTCCGAAAAGGGCGAAATCGGCTGGGGCAACCAAATCCGCTCCTACGTCTTCCAGCCCTACCAGATGGTCAAGGACCTGCGCACCGGCGTCGAGTCGGGCAACATCCACGACGTCATGGACGGCAACATCGACGCCTACATCGAAGGCATGCTGCGCCACGGCAACTAATCAACCCCACATCCCATCATCAACCCTGCCCCCACCAACACAATGCTGCTTGAAATCGACGTCCTATCCCTCTTCCCCGAGATCGTCTCCCAGCCTCTGAGTCAGAGCATCATGGGACGCGCCACCGACGGAGGCCTCATCGAGGTGCGCTCCCATCAGCTGCGCGACTGGACGACAGACAAGCACCGCCGCACCGATGACTATCTCTGCGGCGGTGGGCAGGGCATGCTGATGAAATGCGAGCCCATCTTTGCTGCCATCGAGGAGCTGCGCCGTGAGCACACCCGCGTCATCCTCATGACCCCACAGGGTCGCCCGCTCAAGCAGCCGCTCGTCGAGCAGCTCGCCGCCCCCTGCATCGCCGGCGAGAGCGTGCACCTCATCATCCTCTGCGGGCATTACGAGGGGGTCGATCAGCGCGTCGTTGACGAGCTCGTCGACGAGGAGATCTCGATTGGAGACTATATCCTGACGAATGGCGCCATCGCTGCCGTCATCCTCATCGATGCCGTCGCGCGCCTCCTACCAGGAGCGCTCGGTGATGCGCGCAGCAGTGAGGAAGAATCCTTTGCCCACGGTCTGCTAGAAGCCCCTGCGTTCACAAAGCCCAACACCTTCCGCGACCTCCCCGTCCCCCCCGTCTTCCTCTCAGGCAACCATCAAGCCATCGCTCAGTGGAAGCTAGAGCAATCCCTCGAACGCACGCAGAAAAACCGCCCCGATCTCTACGAGGCATGGGTTGCCGAGCACCCTGAGTATTTCTCCAAGAAAGCCATCGCCAAGCGCGAGCGTGCGAAGAAACGCCTCACAGGCTACCCCGACCGCAAGGACTAATCCCCTGAATCTTTCCCCCGCCCCATGAGCACACAGGTCACGGCTCATCTGACCATCCTCGCCGATGGCAGCATGCATTGGCACTCGGGAGGCAAACAACCGCGCCGTGAGCACGCCTTTCGCGGCTCCGCCGGCAAGGGCATGCTCGACCTCGTCCTCCATGGCGTCGATGAGGTGGACAAAAAAAATAACCCCATCCTCCCATGGCTGCGGCACGAGGCACAGCTCGCCCTCCAGCACGGGCTGCGCCTTCTGCGACAGGGCAAGGAAGAAATCAGCCTGCGCCCGACGGCTGCTTATTGCAATCAGCTCCTCGACTCCATGCCCCCCTGCGAAGGCGCGGGCATCACGGCCAGCCAACTCGCCGACTGCTTTGACTCGCTCCATGACGCATGGTACAACGCGGCCGCACGTGCAGAAAAAACTCCCGAGCAGTACCTCGCCTCCCTCGGGGAAGGCTGGTCACAGCTCGGAAAACTCACGCTCCACCTCGCGGAGAACGCAGGCGCACAGGGCGAGGAAAAGCCCTTCGCCTTCCTCGCCACCGTCGTCCACCGCGTCGGCGATGACGAAAAGCCCCGCCATATCCCCCTCGGCCTCGCCCTGCGCCACGCAGCCGATGACCGCGACGCCATCCTCGCGCTCATCCGCCCCCTCCAGCAGGCCGCTGCGAGCCTCGGCGCGGCAGGCTACTTCCTCCATGAGCTCGTACGCACGCAGCAGATCTACCAGCCCTGCGCATGGAGCGCGCGCTCCTGCTACGACTTCCTCCTCTGCCTGCCCGCCCTCCAAGAAGCGGGCATCGAGACCCGCGTCGTCAACCTCTGGAAGACCCAGCCCAAGCGCGTCGAGCTCGAGGTCAAGCTCGACCTAGCCGAAGACAGCGCGCAGCAAAAATCCGCAGGCGGCGGGCTGCGCATGCACTCGCTGCTCCAATTCTCCGCTGGTCTCGCGCTGGGCATGCATGAGCTCAGTGATGAGGATATCGCCGATCTCATGGCGAGTGAAGACGGACTCGTGCGCTTCCGCGGTGAGTGGGTGCTCATGGATGCAGAAAAGCTCCAGAGCCTCCTCGACGGCTGGCGGCGCGCCGTGAGCATGCACCACGCGGGCATCCCGCTCATGGTAGGGCTACGCTACCTCCTCGGCAAGCGCAGCGACGCGCTCGCCCAGCTCCCCGATCCTCATCCTCTCGTGCGCGTGGAGGCAGGCGACGCCCTGCTCGCCGCATTAGAAAAGCTCAAGCACAGCGAGCAGCAGCTCCACATCACCCCCACGCTCCACGACACGCTGCGCCCCTACCAGCGCGAGGGCGTACGCTTCCTCCTCCAGCTCACCGAGGCAGGGCTCGGCGCCTGCCTCGCCGACGACATGGGACTAGGCAAGAGCATCCAAGTCGTCGCATGGCTCAGCCACCTGCACGCCACCCAAGCCCTCGACCATGGAGCCGCGCTCATCGTCGCCCCCGCTTCCCTGCTCGACAACTGGCGCGATGAGATCGCGAAATTCGCCCCCCAGCTGCGTAGCCTTATCCTGCATCCCGACCATCTATCGGGGAGAGATAGCACGCTGCTCCAGCGAGAGCCCGAGCGACTCCTCAGCCGCGCGCATGTCGCGCTCACCAGCTACGGCATGGCGACACGCCTGAGCAGTCAGCTTGCACGCCACCGCCTCCCCGCGCTCATCCTCGATGAGGCGCAGGCCATCAAGAACGCCCAGTCCCAGCGCGCCGAGGCCATCCGCCGCCTCGACTCTCGGCGCCGCGTCGCACTGAGCGGCACACCTGTGGAGAATACGCTCAATGACCTACACAGCCTCTTTGAGTTCCTCAACCCTGGGCTCCTCGGCGACGACGCCACCTTTCGCAAGATGCTCCGCGAGATAGGCAGCGACTACAGCACGCTGCGTCGCCTCATCCGCCCCTTCATCCTACGCCGTCTCAAGAGCGACCCGCAGCTGCTACCCGACCTGCCGCCCCGCAGTGAGAAAGCTGCCTATTGCCACCTCACCGCCGAGCAAGCACGTCTCTACGCCCGCGAGGTCGAGCATATGCAAGCGCTCATCCACGAGCCAGACCCACGCACGCGCCTCGCACTCATCCTGCCGCTGCTCACGCGCTTCAAGCAGATCTGCAACCACCCCGCGCTCTACCTCGGCGAGCCACACTTTGACATCGAGCGCAGTGGCAAGATGCAGCGACTCGCGCAGCTGCTGCGCCAGCTCGCAGAGCAAGGTGAGCCGGCACTCCTCTTCACCCAATACCGCAGCATGGTCGACGCTCTGCTCGACATGGGGCGCGATATCTATGGTGAAGCGGGGCTCACCATCCACGGCGGCACGCCCATCTCGGAGCGTCAGCGCGTCGTCAAGCAATTCCAAGCCACAGGCGGCCCCCCCTTCATGGTGCTTTCTCTGAAGGCCGCGGGCACAGGACTCACGCTGACGCGCGCGCGCCACGTCATCCACGTCGACCGCTGGTGGAATCCCGCCGTGGAGAACCAAGCCAGCGACCGCGCCCACCGCCTTGGCCAGCAGCGCGCCGTCGTCGTCCACCCCCTCATCTCGCGCGGCACCATCGAGGAGAACATCCACCGCATGCTCCAAGAGAAAAAGCAAATGGCCGACGACCTCCTCCAAGAGGGATTGGAAAAAATTCTCTTGCATTTGAATCCCGCCGACATCCTCCAGCTCTGCCGTCTCGGCGATTGAACGATTGACTATCATAAGAAAACCCAAGCGATCATGAAGGCAGCTTGGGTTTTTAGGCGGGACTTGGTCATCTCAACCAAGCATCATAGCCAACAGACCTGTTGACGGTGGCTCTGCGCCTCCCCGCATGCCTATAGTAGTGAATAGCGCATCGTTTGTCGAGTTTGATCGTTTGGATGAGTAGTTATTGTAGAAAAATGAAGCAAGAGAAGACCTATCTCCGCATAAGGGAGATAGGTCTTCTGATGATAAATAAAGCGTTGTTTATCTTCTTATGCCGACTGACGGCGGCGACGTACGAGGAGACCCGCGAGTGCGAGCAGGCTCAACGTTGCTGTGCTTGGCTCGGGGATGTAGAAGATGACATTGCCATCACTATCAGATGTGGCAGAGCCGAGCACTTTGTAGCTGTGCAAGCCACCGTTGATATCAAGTGTAACATTATTGTATTCCGTTCCTACTAAGTCAACGCCCTTAAGCTCGAATAGAACCACCTCTTTGTTCGTGATGAATTTCTCTTCGAATATAGTTAGTTGCGAAGCATCCATGCTTAGCTCCAATGTGTACTCGCCTGTAAGGGATTTCATTACATTAGCATTCAAGCCTTCGACTCCAAAAACAGCTACGCTCGTAAGCGTTGTATTTTCACTCGTTAGGAACGTATCCAACGTTGTAGGGCCTGTCACCGTGGTACCTGCGACTTTGATGTCACTGCCACTGATTGAGACACCCTCTGCGACCTTTACGCCTGTACCGAGGGTTACATCATTGAGGCTAACATCACTACCAAGTGTAATATCACCATCCAATGAGGTGCCCTCCAGCGAGCTACCCGAGAGTATTGTCGCAGCAGTAGCGGTGAGACTGCCACCGATGAAGGTGACATCGCTGAAGTTACTACCATTAGATGTCAGAGTCTGCCCATCAAAGATAGCATCACTCACCGTTACATTGCTAAATACGCCATCTTGTACCGATGCATTCGCACCTTTGGCTGTGATTGTTGCCTCGCTGCCATCTTTGCCTGCCAGTGCTACTCCACCCACAGTCATGCTGTCTGATGTGATGCTGGCACCAGAGGCAATGCTAGCCTCAGCGATGGTGTTTGTTGCGCCTGCGAGCTGCAATGTGCCGCCCGTGACGTTGGCCTTGTTGATGTCCATATTCTGGTGCATCGCTAGGACATTACCTGCGTCTGCGCCAAAATGGAACACTGCTCCTGCGGCATCGTCGAATGTGAGCTGGGTGTAGACATCAGTCGTGCCAGTACTCTTCGCGTTGATAATCGCTCCGCTGTCAATGTTGAAGGAATAGCCAGATGTCGCTGTTGTCGTGTTACCTTGATCGTAGAGACTGAGTATGCCGCCACTTTCAACGTTGAGTACCTCGGTGCCACCTGTACGTGATGCAGCTGTCGTGAGACCCTGGCGCATGATGAGCTCGCCACCACTCTTCACATTGATGACTCCACCGCCGTCACGACTAGATATACCCGAAGCGAGATCTAGAGCACCCCATATATTCACTTCGGAAGAGCCTCCGTGCTCAGAAAGAGAAAAGCCTGCCTCGGAGGCGTTGATGCTATTATCGGCATTGGTAACCTTTAATGTCGTGTTTGCGTCAATATTGAGTCTATATGTACCCGAGTCATTATCGCTACGCATGATCACACTATCTACGATGTAGGTACCTCCTCCTGTGATGGTGACGGTACTCGCTGTGCCCGTCGCGCTGGATAAACGCAATCTCGAATAATCAACGAGTGTACTACCTGCGCCTACAGAAATGGTATAACCCGCGGAGTGTCTTTCAAACAAACTCGATGAATCACCTACACTCAGCGTACCCTGATTATCATTTACTTTGATTGTGATACTTGCGGCAATGCTTCCCAAGCCTGTCGTCGTTGACCTATCATCTCCATCAGCACTGAGTATGAGTGTCGCACCATCCGCTAGGCTATAGTTCAGACCCGCAAGGTGGCTGAGCCCCTTTAGCTCAAGTGCCGCATCAGCAGCTACGGTCGCAGTACCCGTGCCGAGAGCCGCGTTGTTATCAATGACCAAAGTACCCTCGTTCACCATGACTCCACCCGAGAAGGTGTTTGCAGTCGCGATCGTTAATGATCCAGTACCTGTCTTGACGATTTGAGTATCGCCCGCGATGATGCCTAAATCCGCGTCATCAGAGATGAAGCTAGTATTGCCAGCTCCTGAGACCGTGATCTTGCCTGGTGTGACGCTACCAGCAATCGTGATGATATCGGTGTCGTCTACAGTATCATTCGCAAAAGTAACGTGGTCGTCTGCCAAGAATGCTATATCATCTGTCCAGCCTTTCTGCCCCGTAGCCCAAGTACCATCTCCACCAGCCCAAAAGAGATCATTCGCCCCCTCGGTGATGGTATAGATGTAGCGACCGTCCGCGAAGCTCAACTCACCAGTAGGAGCTCCCGCTATGTTGGCTGTGACCTTGTTTATGTCCGTAAATCCATTGGTCGCTGAGAGAATGACAAACTCAGTTCCCTTGACATACTCGCCCGTAAAAGTGACGTTCAAGGTAAGAGATGTAAGGCTCTCCATGTTGATTGATCCCAGCGATAGTGCTGTGGCATCAGCTGTCGCTGTGAGCGTGAAAGCGACATCGCCAGACAATGTCAGGCTCTGCATCTCAGAACCACTGACTGCGCTCAGGGAGCTGCCAGTTGCAAAACTGAATGCACTCGTCGAAGCATTAACCCCTGTATTCTTTACAGTCAGGTTCTTGCCTTCACCGATATTGATGGTAGCTCCGTTGGAATTAAAGCCGTTGGCCGTGATATTGCTCTCAACATTGTAGATTGTGCTACTGACACCATCACCTGTCATGGTGAGTAGGTCTGTCACGATACTGCTATTGGTGATGCTCGATGTACCGACACCGACACTATAAGTAAGGTCGTTTCTTTTCGCGGCATCTTGAGATGCTGTAAAGGTGTCAATGGCACCCGTGCCAGATACGGAGCTGCGTGCGGCACCGCCAAATACCAAATCCAGACCACCTAAACGAGATGATATATTGCCGCTATAGGTACTCATGTCGCCTTCAAATACGTATGTGACCTTCGTATTTCCACTATTACGCGTTTGGATGTTGCCTGCACCCGAAATCGTACCCGTGAAGGTGTAGGTATAATCATCACTTGCGTTGGCGTAGCCATCCCCTACGATCCAGCTCGTGACTGTAATATTATCACTGGAGGTGGGGTTGCCGAGATTCTTGTTAAAGTAGTCGTCACTGCCACCTGTGAAATTCATGATGACATCTTCTGTTGTCCCGTTGAATAGAGTGTTCGAAGCAGCCGTGTGTGAGTTGATTTCAGTCTCTGCTAGCACTGAGCTAGCGAGCATCATCGCCATGAGAAGTGCTGATCTGAGAGATAATGATAGCTTTATTTTCATTACTGATGGTTGATGTTATATATTTATATTTACTATTACTTGAGGTAAAAGAAGAAAGATCATTTACTTGAATGAGACGGTGGGGGTTTCTCAAATTTAGAACTCTTTAGCAAGCATTATTTCAATCGGCTTACAGCTTTTACGCAAAATTACATGATGAAGTAGACGCTTGTAATGCTAAAGGGAACCTTGCAAAATTAGTTCAGGGAAATGGCAGATTTCGAAAATGAGCGACACAGCACGTCTTTTGCAGCATTTTGGCGAGCATTCGCGGCTTTTTGAGCTTACATAGCTCGCTATGCGCGCC
>CAYJLP010000030.1:0-19341 GCA_964371115.1 uncultured Akkermansia sp.
ATGATAAGTGCGTTTTCTAGGCATAGCGTAATATTTACAATGCGGCTATTATACATTTTATATAAAAACATCAAGGGTTTATTCTCGATATATCAGCAATACATTACACTAGTATAGGCAGACTTTTTGAAGAATGATCACACTATTTGTACAAGAAGTAGAAAATGTCCTCTCTTCAAGGGGGAAAAAAAAATCAATATCTTCCCCTCGCTGTGCCAAGGCGGGCTAGGTTGATTTCTATGATTTATTTCTGTTAGCTATTGATTATCTATCATTTTATAAAATTCCATATCAACTATCTATCCCTAAAATGACAGTTCAAATTACGGGATAGACTAAAAAGGCAGACGAGCACTTTTTCACGCTCAGAAACTCATAAAAATAGCAATCAAAAATTATGTCATACTTCCATTCATCCTCCCCCACCATGTCTCCTCGAAAAACAGCGAAACTCACCCGCGAAGCGTCCCAACTCCGCGCCAAAGCCACCGAGAGCCTCGCCTCGCTCAGCTGCATCATGTACTACAAGATCCAAGCCCTCGAGCAGGCACTCCACGGCAGCGCACGCCTCGATCGCACCCTGCACAGCAAGAAATCACCACCCCCCGAGCAGCTCCAAGCCCTACTCCCTGCCCTCACGCAGGACTACCACCAGCTCATCGCCTACCAGCAAAGCGGCGAGCAGAGATGCTATGCACGCACACGCAAGAGCCTCTACAAGCAGCTCTCCGTCCTCAGCTTCCGCGACACGGTCGAGCGTGAGTGCGCCACCAAGCTCGCTAACTACGCCAGCGGCATCGAGCAGCAATACGGTGCGGATGTCCACGTCGAGCCCGACCTCACGCTCATCCAGCTGCGCCAGCGGCTCGCAGACTACCACGCACTCAAGCAGCGCGAGCATGCCGTCTACGAGCAACTCGTCGAGGGACATCTCGCGCTCGTCGTCTCCATCGCCTCGCAGCAGTACCATAGCTCCGCGCTGAGCCTCGATGATCTCATCCAAGAGGGCGCAATTGGGCTGCTTGCCGCGGTGAAGGAATTCGACGCGGAGCGCGGTCACTGCCTGAGCACCTTTGCCACGCCCATCATCCAGCAGCACATCACGCGCGCCCTCTACAACAAGGAACGCCCCATCCGCCTCCCCGTCCAAGTCGAGGAGGAGATGCACAGGGTGAGGCGCGCCCTCAGTCAGCTAGAGCAGGAGGGCAAGCACTCCCCCACCCTCGATCAGATCGCCGCACTATGCCAGCTACCCAGCGCGCAAGTGAGCAAGCTACTTGATCTCATCCAGCGTCCCGCCCCCCGCTGCTTTGAGGAGCTCAGCGACTCCACGCATGCGCTCTACAGCGCGCAAGGCGATAGCCCCACCCCCTACGATACCGCCGTGCAAAATGAGCTCTACACCCATCTCGCGGCCTACCTCCCCCAGCTCGATGAGACCTCGCGGCGCATCATCGAGCTGCGCTACGGTCTGCTCAATGGGCATCTCTACTCGCACCAGCAAATCGCCGACCACCTGAGCCTCTCACGCAGCCGCGTCATGCGCATGGAGAAGGAAGCACTGCGCTGTCTGCGCGATTTTTTCAACGGATTGTGAACTTTTTTCACCTTTTGCGAACAGTTTAAATTTTTCCTGCCTATACTAAGCTAGACGCGGCTTTAAACACTATAATTAACTCCTATCTTTACGATTTTTATTTTATTTTCAACTTGCGTAAGCATCACAGATATGATAACTTACCACGATCCTAACAACAATTTACCGACGAATACAACTCACATGTTTAACTTTGCTCACTGGGAAAAAATCAACGAAGAAATCAAAACGAGACTCCTCGATGCAGGCAGGATTGAGTTTCAAGACGAGGTCGTCGAACAGGAATTGTACCTGAGCGCAGAAGATTGCCTTTCCTTCTGCAAAGACTTATGTCAGCACAAAAGCCAACTTAGGAAGGATGAAATGCGACGAATTTTTTGGCTATTACTCCTTGCACAAGCGAGAATGTCAAAGGACGGGATACTTTCCTCTCTGCCACAGGAGGCTGCATTATTTCTTGCGCCTGATAGAGAAGTTTGGTTTAAGAGTATCATGGAGGAGAACCACAAGCCTATCGAGGGATTGAAATCCTGGACTATCATGGATCATGCGCAGCAGGCTGAGCTTTCAAGCGAGGGATTAGACAGCGAGATCATTCGCTATAATAAAATACTTTGCGATGAGTTAAAAAGAGGTCCTATCAAGCCCATTATATGCTACGCGCTCGATGATACCTTTATGCCCAAAGAGCTCTATAAAAAATGGGATAAGCTCGATAAAAAGCAATATATAGAGAAGAGTGATCGTGAAGAAAAAGCTGCGTGCGGAGCATCCTTTCTTCTCTATTGGATCAGGAAATTTTTCGCTAAAGGAAATGGGAAAAACTACTTTGAAATTTTTAAAGAAAACTCCCCTGCTTTTCATCAGCAAATCATAAGGCTTTTAAAAAAGGAAGCATTCGGCTATTGGTATAATAAACTTATACCCAATGATAAAAAACACGATATAGCACAGTGGATGAAAAGCCAATGCTGGGCGCTCTCTTGCAATGAAGTCAGTGAACGTAGCCTCACGGGGAAGAACAAAGGAGAGACATCTACTTTGCGACAAAATAACGAGCTTGTTTATAACTATGTGAATCACATGAGTGATTATTTCACCTCAGGGCAAGAGGATAGCGTCGAGATATCCATATCTATAGAAGATCTGAGCGAAAATGCTTTTAAACCAAAGAAAAAAGAATGCCCTGAATACCTTCGATATATATGGGAAAATCACCGTGAAGAATATCTCCAATTTCTCAAGGCTCTCACCTCCACTGATGAGAAACCTGAGCATGTCATAGGCAGCTATCTTGGTGTACTATGGGGCAGGGAAAAAGACATCCAAGACAATATATTTCATGCCAACTGGGAGCTTGATATCAATGGTAATATCTGTGATCTCTACATTCACTACAGCGTCGGCTCAAAAATCGGCAGAGCTTTTCTCTCGCAGGATGACAATAAACTCCCCCTTAGCTCGGATAAGGCTTATGTAGCAATAGCTGATTTGTATAAAAAGGGCTTTGTCCCTAGCAAAGGCATCAAGCTCTGTGCAGAGAAGGCAGGTCGTGCGCATGATTGCACCATCAATGGGTGGGATGATAACAATCCTCTGATTTTTTCTGCCAATAAACTCAAGCGTCTCCAAAACGGGGCATTCGCCAGCCAGCTCTATATCCTCAGATCCTCAACAAAGAAGCCTCGTGTCACATTTGATAATCAGCCTGATAGTGCTCCCCTGACTGATCGTCCACGTAGGATCAGCTATGATAGCGATCATGAGCTCTACTGCGACCTCTATGAGCTCCCCGAGAACATCAAAACACAATGCCAACTCTCTATCAACGGGAAGCATGTGCTTAAACTCACGCGTGCTCCTGAGCTGCGGCTCCTCAATGCTGAGACGATGCATATCTATAAAAAACAGCGAAAAGACTACAGCAAAAAGTTTGTCGTGGGAGATAGAGCGGAATGCGAGCTCCCCTACGGAGTTGGGCACATGAGGCTTAGTTCTAACGAGCTCGCTGAGCTTTCGCCTGTAGAAAAGGCGCGCTGCACCGTGACTCTAAAATCAGATAAAGCGTATTACCAATCAATTGAGATCCACTACGCAGCCACGATCAATTCCTCACCATCGCATAGGGGAATCATGACTATCATCTTTCTTCCCGTAGATTGGAAAAATCACTGTTGTGACTTGGATCTCGAGACAGAGATTAAGTATGCAAGGGAGGGTTATAACAGTTTTTTTCTAGAGATTTCAGGAAAGAGACAGCATCTCGTCACTCCAATCCAAGAGAATGTACGGCTATGGGAGCTAGATGAGAAAAAGAGTCGCGAGACCCTGACGTCCTATACACCAGATGCCCAACTCACGGTCTTTGGCATGCGCGCAGAGCAGGTATCGCTCACTCTCCTGCATAAAGGGAAAAAATCCATTGTCGATATTGATTGTAATCGGTCCCACGACCTAGATGATGTACTGCGGCATACGGGTATCCAAGCAAGTGACGCATTCGCTCTCCACCTTGGAGATATCTGCCTTTGCCAATGCTGCTACCTGCCAGAGTCTATACAATATCTCGAGAGAGATCAGGATACGTTGCTTATTTATGCTCATCCAGATAGGCGAATGAATACGAAGCTCATCGTGAAGCATGAGTCAGAAATCATCCGTGATGATGTCAGCCCAGAACATGAGGTGCTCTTTGAGAGAGCCGAATTCTCACTCGATTCTGATGCATTTGTTTGGGATGAGTATCACCGCTCAGCTCTACCCACCTGCATGTCCGAGACTCCAGGCTGGTTTAGCCTCGAAATACGCCCTAACAATCAACGTGATAGAGAATACAACCGAGAGATCAAAGTAGGGTCAATGCATGTCGCCCAGAGACTGAAACTCACAGCTGAGCTCTGGGAAAAGGGGAAAGAAAACGTTGACCTTGATTACCCCAAGCTCACGGAGGAGATCAATGCCCATTTCAAGATAGCGCAAGCCGAGGGAATAAGTCTATCAAAACTTGTAAAAATATTCAACCGAGCTGAGGAATGGCAAAACTACCAAAACTCTAGAGAGAAGTTTAAAGAGGATGAATGGTCAGAGAGAGACTTCCCTATTGAGGGGTTATTCCATCACAAGGAGGGGCATGCCATCAAATCAATCAAATTCCAACCTACGAGAAAGGGAAAAGAGCTTTGGTTATCAGGCGGAAAAAAAGAAGGTGTATACTTACTCAAGCAAGCTTTTGTCTATGCAAAAACAGCTCCCATCTCCCTGCTCTATTATTACAAGGAGAGTAAACGAGAGAAGATAGTCTTGCTACAACAGAGACTCAGCAAAAGCATGCCTATCTATGCATACGCCAAACAGCACAGCGACCTCTACCGCGAAATAACAGTCAAGGCGATTCGCCTATTCCCCCATGTGGGTCGCGTCGATCATCTAGAGCCGCAGCACCCGAAAGAGAAGCCCTTTCGTATCCATGGAGTCGGCTCTCTAGTCATCCATCTGAGTGATTTATGCGCCAAGAGAGACTCCCCCATGACAGCCCTTCTCATGCTTGCAGTATTGCTCAATTTCAAGCAACGAGGCTTAGCAGAAGAGAAGCTCATGACGATGGAGGAGCAGAGAGCTCTCTGTCTTCTTGTGGAGGATATTAAAGATGAGCAGAAAGTCCTCTCATTCGTCTTAAAGCTCAGCCTCCATCTCTTCCGACTCCTCGCGTGCTTGCCTTGCGAATAATTTACGACAAATAACACAACGATGAATACAACCACCATTACCGAAAGCTTGGAAAGAAACCTTCAGGCAAAATTGCGCTCACTCCTCCCCATTGAGGGGCATTGCGCCAAGCTCGATAAGGAGTTTAAAGATTTTTTTGAGGATGTTAGCTTCACCAGCGATCCCTATATCGAGCAGATTGCTTTTTACCAGCAGGATAGTGAAACGACACTAGCCTCACTCAGGGAGGCAGGTACCATTGAGAAAGAGACAGCCGAGCTCTTTGCGCGCTACTTTGGCTGTAAGGAAGAGGAGGCTACTCTCTACTCGCATCAGAAGCAGGCGATTGAAGACGTATGCAGCAAGAGAATGAATCTCGTCGTCTGCTCTGGCACAGGATCGGGCAAGACGGAGAGCTTTCTCATCCCTCTGATCAATAGCATCATCAAGGAGCGTAAGGAGAAGAAAAATAGCTATGAGTCAGGCGTTCGTGCGATGCTTCTCTACCCGATGAATGCACTGGTGAACGATCAGCTCCAGCGCCTGCGCAAGATCTTGCGCTGTGCACAGGCATCAGGCGAGCTGCCAGCGATCCCCTACGCGGAGGATATTAGCTTTGGTATCTATACAGGTGATGTCGACACTCTGGCGAATGAAAAAAAATCTCTCATCAAGCTGGAGAAGGAGACCAAAGACCTGATTGAGCACGCCCACGAGCATTGCCACCACGCCTCCGCCGCTCACCCTTACCTATCAGACGATGCCTCGATCAAAAACGAACTAACAAAGCGCTCTCAGTGGAATGAGGCAGCAGCCGATATCTTCATCACCAACTACAGTATGTTGGAGCTGCTGCTGCTCCATGGCAAGGTGAAGACGCTCTTCACGCCCACATGGCGCTACATCGTGCTGGATGAGGCTCATAGCTACGATGGATCTCTGGGCACAGAGATTGCATGGCTGCTGCGCCGAGTCAAAAAACGGACAGATAGCAGTCATCTCTGCTACCTTGCAACCTCTGCAACCCTCATCGAGGAGGGGGATGAGAATGAACGCCGCCGCCGTATACAAGATGAGTTTGCCAGCAAGATTTTCCCTGCTGAGCCTGAGAGCTTTTCTGTACAATTTGGCGCACTCTACGATCAGCAGTGGCCTCCCTGTGATGAGCAGAGAGAGGGGAGCTACTGCGCTATAGGAGAAACTGTGGATGAGCAGCTCCAGCAGTGTATCCAAGAGGTGATCTCCAAGGAGCTGCATCCCAAATCGTATAGCTTATTAAGCGTGACACAATGGCGCGAGGAGCTCAAGATATGGCTGGCATCCTTTGAGTACCTCAAGACATGGAGCGAGGATTTGCGTAGCTGCGCTTTAGGGGATGCTCTCGTGATCGCGCAGCTCCTCCTCAAGCTCCAAGGGCAGCAGGGGGCGCCTCTGCAGCTTGCTTTTACCCAGAATGATACTATAGGCGCGATTCAGAACTACTTAGAAAAAACAGAACTAGAGTTTAATTCTCTACTTCGAGATCTTTTAGGCTTTGAGTTTAAGAAAGATATAGATACGCACGAACAGACCATTAAGAATTGGACTGAGAATACAGAGAGTCCCATTGATCCACAAACTCTCATACTTATTGTCACGCAGTTCTACAAAGCTGTCTTGTCCCAACAGGAGTTTTTGGAAAATGATGTCAACCCGCTAGAGTGGACGGTGCAATGGACAGAGGAAAGCTGTAACAGCATCGCAGAGGCAAAGAAGAGAATCGAAGGCTACCAACTACAGATGGAGAGGGTTGAAGATAGCTTTCATCAAGCGTGGGCTAGAGTGCTGGAATCTGATAAACAATTCCCCCTGTCGCTCAATGATTACATCACTGGCCGTCCCCACCTCCAGAGATTATACGTAAAGCTCTCCTCTCCAGAGAAAGAAAATTGTATCCTTTCCCAGGTTGTAGATGCTGTTTTTGGACGTGACGATGATGAGCGTAGACGCGAGTTTCAGGTCTTTGTCCAACTGCTGAGTCTCACGAAGCACGCAGAGCTACGCAATAAACCTCTGATGGATGTGCGCTTTCACCAGCAGATCAAAGGGGTGAACTGCATGGGGATCTGCTTTGATGATGAGCAATCCCCGCATCTCATGCACGATGATGATAGAATCAGTGAGGTGAGTACCGAGGGGCGAGAAAGACAGATCTTCACCCTTGGCTGTTGTATCGACTGCGGACACCCTTATTTGCTGGCCTATAGCAGAGCGGATAATTTGGATACGCTCAAATCAGAAGATCTCATACTAGAGCGCTACAAAAGCGCAACTGCATCTTACCTCCATGCTTTCTCTTGGGTGCGTGGAGAATCGGAAAGTGCCGAAGGAAAAGCACTATATTTGGATTATCTGACAGGTAGGCTCAGCAAGGGGAAGAGCAGCTCATCTCTGTGCATCCATCACTCTAGCTCAGAAAACAAAAATGGAGATCTGACCACATGCCCAGTCTGTGAGGGCAGATCCGCCAATCGCCTCATCTCGCCTTACAAATCTCAGATAGAAACGACGCGAGTCGTATCCCTACTCAGCCTTGTCAATGAAGCCGATGCTGATGCGAGCCCCATGGAGTCAAACTCTACACAGGGGCGCAAGCTCCTCGCCTTCTCTGACTCGCGCGCGAAGGCTGCAAGCTTGGTTCAGGAATTTGATAGGCAGGTCGAGGAGCGTCTCATAGAGCGTTTTCTGCTGGAGTGCTTGGAGAGTTTGGCAGGAGACAGTGTGGAGCATATGTTTGCACGTGTGTGGGAGATGAAGGATGACTTCATCGCTATACGCAGTAGAGATATTGACCGCAATTTTGCATACATTGAGAGTGATCTTAGTCGGAATCGAGATGCGACTGAAGATATAAAGCAGTGGTGTGATCGCTACAAAAACTCACTCCTCCATCTCATCCCCATGATGAGAGAAAAACTCATACGCGCTGGAGCAAAACCTCTGCTCACGAGAGAATATAGTGAGAAAGAGCAAAAAGATGATAAAGAGATACGCAAGGTCGATAGCTATTCGGAAATAGCATCTATCATGATCTCTTGCCTCTCTGTGCTCAGGCAATCGGGGCGACGCAGTCTGCTGAGTGACAATATTATTAACGTTTATTCATTTAAACAGAGAGAATTAGCAAAATCCAAAGAGAAGACAGCTTGGCACAAAGTTATCAAAACCTGTAGAGGAGATGAGCATCTTGCACAAAAACTCTTCCATGACATCTATAGAACTCTCTACAAACGAACTCAAATAGATTGTACGGTCATTGATTCTCAACAAGGCGATAAGTATCTGCACGATTCAGGCAGTGAAGGTAATACTCTGGAATCGAAGAATCATGTCTCTTGGGAGGGTGAAGGCTTCTCCTTCAGCAAGCAGCTGAAATTAAGAAAGAAATATTCGAACTGTTTTACTAAAGAAGAGTTTACGTCAATTTTAAATAAGGTATTTTTATTCTTGACGAGGAATGACGTAGCTATTCTTATTCGAGACGCAGCTGCAGGCATACCAGATAAATTCAAGCTTAATATAGATGATGTACGCTTCGAGCTCACTGAGGAGGTAGAGAAATTTGAGAAATACAAGAATATCCTTAGCAATGAGCTCTACTACCGTATAGAAGAGCATACGGCACAGCTCTCAACCGAGCAGGCGCGACTCTATCAACAGCTCTTCTCCTCGGGCAAGATCAATATCCTCTCCTCTTCTACAACCTTTGAAATGGGGGTGGATCTGGGGAATCTGAATTGCGTATTCCTCTGCAATATGCCTCCCAAGACGGCGAATTATAAACAGCGAGCAGGTCGTGCTGGACGCCGTGCTGGCTCGCCCTCCTATGTCTTCACCTTTGTCGGAGACTCGTCACATGACCGCTATTTTGCCGATCAGCCTCACAAGCTCATCTTTGGCAAGATGTCACCTCCCAAAATCTATCTGGATAATGCCAGCTTCCGCGCCAAGCACCTACGTGCTGAGGCGTTCCATCACTTTATCAAAGATAGAAAAATCAGCGCATGGGAGAAATGCGGCAAATTCTTCTTGGGGGCAACCGGAAAAAATGAAATACCAGCAATCACAAGCCATCTTCGCCAGTGGGCCAAAGAGAATAGGGATAGGGTACAAGAGATCTGTACGACCATTTGTGATGGTGTACGCTGCGAAGGGGATGATGATGGGAAGATACCCTATCCCGTCGTCTATGATCTATGCTTCCAGTTGACGGGATTCGAAGCTGACGTGGACGGATGCATGAATGCCTTCTGCGAGGAGGGACTGAGTCATCAATTGGCAGGTGTGCATTTCTATAAGAAGGAGAAAACTGAGCAGAATTTCTGGATTTCGCCACTCAACGAACGCTTTGAAAAAGAATACAACAGAGAGGGAATATCCGCAAAACAGCAAAAATACCTACGCAATCAGTCAACCATACAATACATCGCCAAGACGCGCGTCTTCCCTCGCTACGGCTTTCCCTGTGATTTGATCGAGCTGCTACCCGCCAAGGGAGACTCCAACAATGTTAGCCTCTCTCGTGATTTAAAACAAGGGATCTACGAGTACTCCCCTGGTCAGACAGTCATTGCCAATAAGCGCATCTATGAATCTAGTGCACCTGTTTTCTACACTCAACAAGCGGCCAAACTCGAAGGTAGTGAGGCTAAAGAAAAGCAACTCTATCGATGCAGAGGCGCAGCTGGTCAAGAGGAAGAGACGCATTATTACATGATGTCTCATGCCGATGACAAGCAGTGCCCCATCTGTGGAGCACCTATAGACAAACCTGAGCTGGTATTGACCAGCTGCCCTGATGCCTTTCGCGCTCATCGGAGCTTGAATAATCGCCGCCGCCGTTTCAGCCAACCCATCAAGCGTGTGCAAATTTACAATGGCGGTAAAATCAATAGAATGCCCATCCCTCAGAGCAATTTGGCGATATCAGAGTCAAGGACAAGAGAATTACTTTATTTTAACGGTGATTCTAAAGCGAGAGTTTACAACACCGAAGGATACCTTCACACCGTGCGAACAGATATGGTCATGTGGGAGGCGGTGACTCCTATCTCTATCTCAGGTGATGCTGAGCGCACACGCTACGCGTGGCAATCAGCCATCGAAGCCATCGTCCGCGCGACGGCTCTCGTCTGCGAGGTCAATGAGCGTGACATCGGCGGACTCTACACCACGACTAATAGTCAGCCTCACCTTGTCCTCTATGACAATTCTGCTAGTGGATCGGGTGTCATCATGAGAATGTTCACCTCGGAGGAGGAAAGAAAGGATCCCTCTGCAGACGCCCCTGTAGCAAAGCTCTGCTACTCTATCCTCGAGAAGGCACTCGAGCTCTGCATAAGCTGCGATTGCCATCGGGACAATGGTATGACAACTCCTCTCTTGAGACATGACTACCTCAAGAAGCAAAATGATGGGTATGAGCCACGAGAGTACTACTCATGCTATAAATGTCTGAAGAACTATAACAATCAGTTCCATCACTCGCGTCTCGATGCCCACGATGCCGCCTACATCCTAGAGGCACTGCGCGGGGTATCTTCTGATAGCTCGCCGCCTGAGCGCAGGAATATTACTGACAGGATTCTCAAGGAGGGTACACCAGATGCGAATTACAACGATGAAGCAGGCGTGTATGAGAATGTAGAAGCGCGTAAAATTCTTGATGCACTCAAGCAGAGCGTTGACGTCAAGGATGGTCTGACAGAATCGCCTAATAATCTAGCCACGATAGGCATCAGCATAGATGGGAAGCAGGAAGAGATCGAGGTGGATTTCCTCTGGGAGCAATCGCGCTGCCTACTCTTTCTAGATGAGCCCGAAGATCGCGAACTGCTTGAGGTATTAAAAACCTCTGGCTGGCATGTTTATTCTCTCGCAGACGGAGTTGATACCCTAGATCTTCTCTCAAAAATAACACGTAGGAGTTAAGCAATATGGCTATCATGATTCCCAAGCTTGCTCGCGAAGCACCGCCCGAGAGCAAGGAGCATTTTATCTTTCAGCAGCTCCAGCAGAATCTCTCGGATGATTACTATGTCTTTCACGCCCTCGCCTACCACCTAGGCGAGGGGCACGAGGACATCTATGGTGAGATTGATTTCACCATCTATCACCCAGAAAAGGGCATTCTCGTCATCGAAGCCAAGGCGGGCAGAATCAGCTATCAGCAGGGGCAGTGGTGCTATGAAGGAGGCAATAGGATGAAGACAGGCGGTCCTTTTGTGCAGTCAGAGAGAAATAAATATAATCTCATGAAGCGCTTTGACACTCCTGATTTGCAGCGACTACGCGACAGGTGCCCCATCCTCTCGGCAGTCTGTCTCCCCTCCTACGGGCGTGCGGATATAGCCTCGGTCGCCTTACCCCCAGAGGCTCACAAGGACTTCATCCTGACAGCGGATGAGCTGGAGAATCCCAATGATTTTATCGCGCATATCTTTGCGCGTGGTGCATCACGTATCGCGGTGCAAGGAGTATGGGGAGCTCATGATCATAGCCGCATTCTCAATGAGATACTCTGCCCCGAGTTCAACATCATCCCTACCTACAGGATAGAAGATCAGATTAAAAAGCAAGTCTTTGTACGCCTACTACGCGAGCAGATGATGGTCCTGGATTTCCTAGAGGAGCAACCCTCAGTCGCCATACACGGGGCAGCTGGCACGGGCAAGACGCTTGTCGCGGTCGAGAAAGCGCGCCGCCTCGCGCGTACAGAGCTCAGGGGCAAGAAAATCCTCTTTCTCTGCTACAACAAGCTCCTCAAGCAAAAGCTACGTGAGGAATACCGCCATTGGAGCATAGACTATTACACGCTGGATGCCCTCAAGACAAAGCTCTGCGGTACTGATGCCAGCTATGAGGATCTCAACTACCGCCTCCTCGAGCTAGAGGAGAAGCAGCAATTCCCCTACCAACATGTCATCATTGACGAGGGGCAGGATTTCGGCGAGCCGCGTGGCGATACACTAGACTGCCTCAGAGATATCGTCTGCTCGTCACGCCGTGATGGTAGATTCTACATTTTTTATGACAAGAATCAATTGGTTCAGGGGCGTTCTCTCCCCTCCTGCATTGAGAGTGCAGATTGCAAGCTGGGGCTCTATCGTAATTGCCGCAATACGGTCAAGATAGCAACAACGACGCAGCGCATACTGGGCAGCGAGGGGCAGAGCATGACGCGCTTCATGGATAGAACACTCAAGGGGGAGTCGGTGAAGATCGCCATAGATCCTGATGAGGCGACGATCGTGCAGCGCGTGAATCAGATCATTGCCAAGCACCGCGAGCAGGATCATGCGCCCGACAGTATAGCGATCCTCACCTGCTGCACCGAGGCGCAGAGCGTCTTGCGACAGCAGGTGGTCGAGGGGCTTTATCAGGGAGTGCCCTTCCACACGTGCAGGAGGTTCAAAGGCCTCGAGGCTGATACGATCATACTCCTCGATGGAGATCTGCGCATACTATGCGAGCCGCCTTCCAACGCCAGCGCTGACTCCACACACGAGGCTGAGCACCGACGTCTCTTTTACGTCGGTGGCTCGCGCGCGCGTCATCAGCTCTACATCCTTGCGATGCTCGGAGATGAAGAATGCCGTGAGCTACCAGAAATCAGAAACAATGGTTCCTTGGTCAAGGTGAAGTCTAGGATTGCGGCGCGGTTCGCAGCCACCCTGTTCTCATGATTCGCGGCTAGCGCGCAGACAGGGCGCATCAGCTACTTGCTAGCAGGCTGCGATGAACTCTCTGGATGGATTTTCTCCCCTCCCTCCTCTACTTCATGTCGACGTGGAGGATGAGTAGGCCGAGCCTATTGAGTGCCTTGGCGGCTTTGGTGTGGGCGATGAGGTAGGGGGCATCCGTCCTCGGCTCGCTGTCTGCAAAATCGTAGGAGAGCGCGCGGCTGGTCTGGCGCATCTGCTCGAGCATGTGGGCGATGACGGGCTGGGCGTTGAGGCGGACGAGTGCGTCTTTTTCTTTGGAGCTGAGCTTCTGACGACGCTTCACGACAGCCTCGGCCTCGGCGGCGAGCTCGCTCATCATGGTGAGCTCCTCATCGGGGCTGAAGCGTCCCGAACCCAGATCGCGCATGAGCGTGCAGTAGCCGTAGTAGAGGTCAATGGTGTCGATGAGCTGCTGCTCGACGGCACTGGCGGGCAGTGCCGCAGGAGCTGCGAGAACGGGGAGAGGTGCTAATAATGCACTGATGGCTAGGGGGTACATAGTGGCTTTCATACGATTCTATAGTAGAGGGTTTGCGGCGAATGCGCAAGCTTTATTAGATGCAAATAGCTCACTCTTGACGCTCCTTGGTAGCTGTGATAGGATTTCTGCCCCCCATGACTTTTCTTCACCTACGTCCCTATCTCTATGCCATCTGTGCGGTCAGTTTCTTCGGCTTGATGAGCCCGCTGCTCAAGGAGCTCATCACCGAGGGGGAGGATGGGAAGGGTGGGGTCAGTGAGCTGCTCATCCCCAGTGCTCGTCTGACGGGGGGAGCGGTGCTGATGTGGCTGTGGTTTTTGCTGCGTCAGGCGCGCGCGCGCATGCTCTCGCGTCAGGTCACCTCCTTGGCTGAGGAGACGTCGCCCTCTGAGGGGGAGAAGCTGCAGCGACTCGAGCGCGGGGATCTGAAGGATCTCTGCTGCATGGCGTGCCTTGGCTTTGTGGCGAATTTTTATCTCTTCATCTACGGGCATCAGTTTATCTCGGCATCGCTCGCGACGATCATTGCGGCGAGTACGCCCATCCTTGTGCTCATCATGAGATGGCTGATTGATAGGAAGAGCCCTCAGCTGGGGACGATGCTGGGGGTTGGCGTGGGCTTTGCCGGGGTGGGTGCGTTCACCATGGTGGAGGGGCTCACAGGGGGGCAGTCGAGCACCTCGGAGCTCTTGCTCGGGGTGGGGCTGTGTGTCACCTCGCAGATTTCCTTTGCGGTGTTCTCGGTGCGCTATGAGCGGACGATTCGGAAGTATGAGAGCAATACGCTGCTGCGCTACCTCTTCACCCTAGGCGCGATCATCGCCTCTCCTGTGCTGCTCGTGGAGCTGCTGCGTCACGATATAGGACTACTGCTGCGCTGGGAGAATCTGCTCAACCTCAGCGGTGTGATCGTGCTGGGGACATTTATGAGCTATATTCTCTACACAAAGGCGCAGCAGTACTTTGGAGCTGAGATCAGTGTGTTCACCGCCCTCATTCCTATTGTATCCTATTTCGTGAGTATTCTTTATGGTCAGGAGCAGAGCTTGTGGTTGAAGTGGGGCTTTGCCGCTGTGGTGATCGGCGCGGCGATCTATGTCGCGCGTCGTGTCGCCCCTGTGCGGTGCAGCGCTCCCTCACAATCCTAACCTAGATATCATAGATCATATGGGAGAGACCGCCGTCGATGACGATGTTCTCCCCATTAATGAAGTCGCTGTCGGGATGGCAGAGGTGGGCGACGAGGTGCATGATGTCGCGCACATGACCGACGCGGCGCGAGGGATGCAGGCGCCGCGACTGCTCGGGGATGTCTGCGACAAAGCCCGTGTCTATCCAGCCGGGGGAGAGACAATTCACCGTGATGTTGTAGTCGCGCAGCGAGAGCGCGAGCGAATAGGTGAGCGAGAGCACGCCTCCCTTGGACGCATTGTAGGCTTCCCAATGAGGGTCGCCGACCGTGTTGCGTATGGAGGAGAGATTAATGATACGCCCGTAGCGCTCTCTGCCCTCGGGCGTGTCACGGTGACGCGCCAGCGCGCGCGACGTGACAAAGACTGAGGTGAGATTGATGTCCAGGATGGTTTTGAATCTCTCGATCGTTGAATCCGTGAGGGGCTGATACTCGGAGACGCCCACATTGTTCACAATAATATCCAGATCGCCATACTGCTCCAGCAGCTGGCACATCCACGCGTCGAGCTGCTCGGACTGCGCCACGTCGAGTGGGTAGAAATCACTCTGCGTGCGCGCGGCGAGTGCCTCGCCTACCTCCTGCTGTGTATCGCAAAAGATCACCCGCGCTCCCGCCTCGGAGAATCCCTCGACTAGCGCTCTGCCTATGCCCTGCGCGCCTCCGGTGACCAGGACGCGCTTGTCTCTCAAATGCTCGTTCATATTTGATATTGATTATTTTTTCTTAAGGATAAAGACGGCATTGCCATTCTCTCCCTCGGCCGTGCCAGTCACGCGCCATTCTGAGCTGTTTTCATTTTGATGATTCACGCTCACCGAGATCGCGCTGAGCTCTGACTTGATGCAGCGCAGAGGCAGTCCGCGCAGGACGATGGCCAGCTGCGGCTCATTTTCCGGATTCTTTGAGCCCTCCGCGAGCGCGACCGAGAGGAAGAGAGAGCCGGTGATGCGGACATCGGAGCTATGACATTCAAAGGCTTTGATACTGAGCAGAGGCATGACCGCTGCGGGGTTCTTGCTATTGTATCGAGTGATCTTCCCATTATCAGTTTGGAGTCTGAGATTCTGGATGGCGAGGCTTGTACCCTCATCGACCGTGATAAAACTATTGCCGAGTAGCAAGTCCTCGCCGCGCAGGCTCGCCTCGGATTCTATATTAAGTGTGGAGTCCACCAGATTGACCCCCTTGAGGAGGACTCCCTGCTCATCCACGCGCAGCTTCGCATCAAAGATGACTGAGCTCTCGATGCATTTGGGTGAGAACATGGAGAAGCCGTTGAATCGATTGTATTCGAGCACTTTGACCGCCTTTTCCTTTGTATCGCGGGCGTAGATCTGCATACCAGGGATCGTGAGGCTGCTATGAGGGTGCAGGATGAGATCCCCCAGCTCAGTCTTGCCTGCTGCGAGGACGGCATTCGCCGCCTCTCTTACCTCGAGGCTCATCACGAAGTTCTCCTTGCCTCTGCATTCGAAGTGTGAGCCTTCTGTGAGCTCAAGGCGCTGTGTGCGCAGGCTACCTGACTTCATGATTCTGAAATCACTCTCGGGGCTGACGAGGATAAAGGAGGCGTCGAGGTCGTTGTTAAAGGTGACAGAGCCGTAGACGGAGAAGGGCTCCTGGACCGTCTCTAGGGTGAGCTCTTTGCCCGTGAAGAGCCAGCGGGCGTCCTCATTGAGCTCTATATTAAAGACGGTGACGGGGCGATCGAGATGGATGCTGTACTCGGCGAGCTCGTCTGTGTGGACACGACTGGGAGCCTTACCCAGCACGACGACACTGTCTTTTGTGGGCTTGACTTTCTTGCCATCTATTCTCCAAGTGATGGACTGCCAGTTGGCGATGCGATCGGCTTGGAGTCGAGGGAGCTGCTCGTAGGAGCTGCTCTCGGCATCGGCGTGGAGGAGAGGCGCGCTGGCGGAGAAGGCTAGCAGGAGCAGAATGGCGCGTAGTTGCGAGTGATTTTTCATGAGTGTATGAGGTACGTGTATACTGTACAAGAGCTTATTATAAATCTTGCGATTAATACATTCTATCACAATCACACCGTAGGGTAAAGAAGTGTTATTTGTGATAGAATGTGGAAAAAACTCAATCTAGCGGCCTTGCGCTGCGCGAGGCGAGCTGGCGGGTCACTGTGGCGTGTTGTAGAGATACTGGATCAGGGAGAGGATGTAGTCGCGCTTCTGGGGGTAGTTCTCCGCGAGGACTTCGAGTCTCTTTTTTGAGTTTTGACGGTCTTGTTCACGCTTGTCGACAAGCATCGCGCATTGGATGTAGTTCTTCATCAGATCCTGCACCGTTTCTGGTTCGAGATCCTTGCGCGCAAGGAAGGGGGCGAGCGTGTCGCGTCGGCGGATGCACTCCTCCTGTGTCGGATTTGTGACGCTCACGACGGCGCGATTCGCGACGATGGCATCTTTGATTTCGTCGGCTTCTTTGCGGAGTTTTTCAAGCTTATCAGGGGATGGTTCTTGCTTGGTGAGTTGTCGCGCGAGCTCAGAGCGCATGCCTTGGGTATCTTCGAAGAAGGCCTTGCTACCCTTGGCGAAGTGCTCCTTGAGATTGCTCTCCCAGAGCTCGTTGACTGAGGGATGCTTGCTTGCCAAGATCTGAAGCTCCGATTGCAGGATGTCCATATCCTCGGGGCTCTCCGCGAGCAGGATAGAGAGGCCAAAGTACTGAGCGGTGATTTTGCCTGCTAGCTCATCGTGCAGATGCTCCAGCTGAAGAAAGGTCTTCATGACAGTTTGCAGCTTGCGCATATCCTCTTGGCTGGGCTTGCTGAGCTGCAGCTCGGTGAGTCCCTGCGCGTCCATGACATCGAGGAGGAGCTGCTCTTGCTGCAGCGCTGTTTGATCGGGCGATAGCGTGGGGTACTCCACCCCGTAGCAGGGAGCGGCAGCGATCAGGGTGGCTAGTGTGGTGATGCTTTTGTTCATCATATGATAAGAATGGTATTGGCTTATCATATCGAGCATGAGAGCTCAGCACAAGCTAATTTGAAGAATATTGTGTATGTTAGGATTTCATTGGAAACGTCCACATGACATCTCCGTGGCGGTTCTTCAGCAGGATGGACTCTGCGAGTTCGCAATGGTCGGGATGGCCAAGGCGTGGGATGACGATACCATGGGGTGTGATTTTCTTCCACTGCTTGTCATGCTTGGCAAAGACGGCGACCCCATAGCGATGAGGCCATGCGTGCGAGGCATTGGTCACGATGAATATATCCTTGCGCGGTTTGCAGTAGGAGTAGATGGGGATACCCAGTTGCTTGCATGCCTCTGCGCTCATCGGGATGAAGCGAGGATTGATAGGGAGCTTCTCAACATAATCAACTTGGTACAGGTCGGAGAATAGAAGATGAGGGGCGAGCATCTCGCTGCGGCGTTGTTCCATCTCTCGATCTGAGATATCCCATGGCCAGATGGTTGTTTCAAAATGTTTTTTGTCGGCAGACAAGATGATCTCGAGCTTGCGGGAGGGGATGTGGTCTATGTTGATGACTTCACGTTGCTTCTCGGTGACAAGGGTGAGAGTGCGATCTTGTCTATAGATTTTCAGCGCGCCAAGCCCCTCGTAGATCAATGATGAGGGAGGATCTTTCAATAGTTTTTTCGCGCTGTACTCTTCTACGTAGGGTGAACTGAGGATGAAGAGCTGCAGCGCGTGCAGTCCGTCTAGCTCGAGGGTGATGACTTCTTTTTCATGCTGGGGTGCCGCGTAGGTAGGCAGCAGGCCAAGCAAGGCAAGTAGAGCGAACAAATAATGCATCATATCACATACTACGAGAATGCCCTGCTCGCGTCAAGCATGTTCTTTGTTGAGTGAGCGGAAGGTGCTGCACCCAACAAAGAATGCTTGGGAATAGAGGGGAGTTAACTCAGCTCTGGAAGGCTTTGGCGACGTCATTGAGCATGACTTTGGTGGCGTGGATGCCACCACCGACGAGGTACCAGACGCGGGAGTCGAGCGGGACGATGCTACCGCTGCGGGCAGCGGGTGTGGAGCTGACGAGCGTGTTTTTCGCGAAGTTCTCGAGGGGGGCGCCGCGGCCGATGGCGGCGGAGCGGTCGAGCAGGTAGATGATGTCGGGCTTGGCGAGGGCGATGTATTCGTAGTTGATGCGCTGACCGTGCCTGCTGACGGCGATCTCGGGGCCGGCTTGGGCGAGACCGAGGATGCTGTAGACCATGCCAAAGCGGCTGCCCTTGCCGTAGGCGGCGATTTTGCCGTCGTTGGCGAGGAGGAAGAGGGCTTTCTTGCCGCTGCTGGTGGCTTGTTGTTTGATGCTAGCGGCGAGGGCGTCGATCTCGGCGAGGTGCTTGGCGGTCTCGGCTTCTTTGTCGAATACTTGGCTAACGGTGTGGATGGTTTTCTTGATCTCCTCAAGCGTGTCGGGCGCGGTGCCGTTGACGATGTAGACGGGGGCTATTTTGGCAAGTTCGTCGTAGTAGGTGGCTTGGCGGGTGGTGATGAAGATGGCCTGGGGCTTGAAGGCGCTGATGGATTCGAGGTTGAATTCTTTGAGGGTGCCGAGGTCGAGGTAGCGATCTGCTTTGTAGCCAGCGAGGTAGTCGGGGAGACCTTGCTTGGC
>CAYJLP010000031.1:0-19246 GCA_964371115.1 uncultured Akkermansia sp.
GACGAAAGGGCAGGACACCTCCTGCCCGTCCGAGCGTAGCGAGGTGAGGAGGATCGCGCCTCTTGTCCACCGTAGCAAACGCGAAGCGCAAGCGGTGATGATGCAACATCGGCCTGCGTACTAGAAGGAAAGGGAAGCATCAAGTCGCAATCCGGCATAAACTCGCTCCGCTCGCCCCTGCGGGGACTTTATTCAGTTTGCTCCTTGACACTCCCCTTTCCTTCTAGTCGATAGCATGTACTTCCTTTTGTTGAATGAAAAATAAGATTTTTCACCCTACAAAAGAAAGATTTAATATTTTAACAATCCCTTATCCAATCCTCCTTCACCCCTTCACCACACCATGTCAATCCCCCACTCCTTCTCCCCCCTCGGCGCGGGCAACCACCGTCACCGCAGTGCCACCTCCTGCCTCCCCGCCGCCCTCCACCTCTACCTCGTCACCGACAGCCCCGAGCGCTGCAGCCACGGCCTCCTCGACACCGTCAAACGCGCCGTCGACGGCGGCGTCACCATCGTCCAATACCGCCGCTACAACGCCGACGAGCTCCTCATGCGCCGCGAAGCCGAATCCCTACACGACTACCTCCACTCCGTCAACATCCCCCTCATCATCAACAACAACCTCCAACTCGCCCTCGACCTCGACGCCGACGGACTCCACATCGGACAGCGCGACATCAGCCCCGAGCACGCCCGCGCCGCCCTCGGAAAAGACAAAATCCTCGGCCTCACCATCAACAACCGCGAGCAGCTCCTCGCCGCACCCCATCACCTCCTCTCCTACATCGGCATGGGGCCCGTCTTCCCCACCATCTCCAAGGTCAACGCCGCACCCGCCCTCGGTATCGCAGGATTCGCCCGCCTTGCCTCAGAAAGCCCCCTTCCCGTCGTCGGCATCGGCGGACTGGATGCCCAGCGCATCCGCGAGCTACGAGCCACAGGAGCCTGCGCCGGCGTCGCCATCGTCTCCGCCATCTGTGCCGCCGCGGACCCCGCCGCCGCCGCCCGCGAGCTCTGCTGAGATTGCGCTGCACAAGCAACCCCTCGCAAACAGCTAGAGATATAGATTGCCCCCCGCTGCCTGCCATGGCATAAGTACGGGATGAGCCAGAATGTCTCCCAACAACTCGTCCACAGCCTCGCCTCCGCAGGCATCCGCCACATCTACGGTATCGTCGGTGATAGTCTCAACTCCATCGTCGCTGCCATGGAGGACGAGCCTAGCCTCCGCTGGGTCCATGTACGCCACGAAGAGACCGCCGCCTTCGCCGCCGCCGCCGAAGCACAGCTCACAGGGCAACTCGCCGCCTGCTGCGGCAGCTGCGGTCCGGGGAATCTCCACCTCATCAACGGTCTCTACGAGGCGAAGCGCAACGACGCGCCCGTCTTCGCCCTCGCCTCCCACATCCCCTCCACGCTCATCGGCAGCGGCTACTTCCAAGAGACCCACCCCACGCAGCTCTTCCAAGACTGCACCACCTACTGCGAGCTCATCAGCCAAGCCCCCCAAGCCCACAGCGTCACCACTGCCGCCCTGCGCCACGCCCAGCAGCAGCGCGGAGTCGGCATGGTCGTGCTCCCTGGTGACATCGCCCAGCACCCCGCCACCGACAGCCCCAACTACAGCGTCATCCCCAACCCCGAGCCCAAGATGCAAGCCCACGCCGATGAGGTCAAGCAACTCGCGGGGCTCATCAGCCAGAGTGCAAAGGTATGCTTGCTCTGCGGCATCGGCTGCACAGGCGCGGTACAAGAAATCTCCGACCTCTCCCACGCCATCAAAGCCCCCATCGTCTACACGCTGCGCGGCAAAGACCTCTTTGAGGGCAAGGCAGACAACACCATAGGCATGACAGGGCTGCTCGGCTGGGGCGATGCCTTTGAAGCCATCCAAGAATGCGACCTGCTGATCCTCTGGGGCAGCGACTTCCCCTACAGCGCCTTTCTCCCCCAGGGCAAGCGCATCGTCCAGATTGATACCAAGGGCGAGCATCTCGGCCGCCGCTGCCAGCTCACGCTGGGCATACGCGCCGATGTGAAGAGCACCGCCCGCGCGCTGCTCCCCCACATCCACGAGCTACGCAATGAGTTCTTCCTCATCGACAGCCTCAAGCGTCATGAAGAAAAACTGGAAAAACTCCACAGCTACGCCCACGGCGAGGATGCCAACGCCCCCATACGCCCCGAGTACATCACGCGCCTCGTCAGCGAGCATGCCGCTGACGACGCTATCTTCATCATCGACACCGGCACGCCGAATGTCTGGGCCGCGCGCCACCTCCACGCGAGCGGTGAGCGTCGCCTCATTGGATCGTTCAAGCACGGCAGCATGGCCTGCGGACTCGCCATGTCCATCGGTGCGCAGCTCGCCTACCCCGACCGACAGGTCATCGTCCTCTGCGGCGACGGCTCGCTCTCCATGCTCCCCGGTGACCTACTCACCCTCGTCCAAGAGCAGCTCAAGGTAAAAATCCTTGTCTACAACAATTCCTCCCTCGAGCTCGTCGACATGGAGCAGCGCGTCGTAGGCATGACCCCATCAGGCACGCAGCTCGCTGATACGAACTACGCCCACATCGCCACGAGCATGGGTGTCATCGGCACACGCGTCGCCCGCACAGGTGAAGCCGAGGACGCCATCAAGCAATGGCTCGCCCAAGATCGCGCCGCCCTCCTCGACGTCCTCGTCGACCCCCACGCCCTCATCGTACCGCCCGACATCAGCCTCATGCAGCGCTACGGCTTTAGCAAAAGCATACTCAAGGAACTGCTACGTGGCAATCTCTCCACCGTCTCCAAGCTCCTCTACGGCAACAAGGATATCATCATCTAGGTCCTGTCGCATTATCCAGAAACAATCGGCTCAAAATCTTGCCTCTGTTAATCTCCGTTCACAGAGGCTATTTTGAGTCTTCGGCATTGAGAGCCCCTCCGTTATATGCGCAGGAGGGGCTTTCTGTTTTCCCGTTCATCTATAATCTTCTTATGGCGACACTCTACACCTTGCGTTTTCCATTTTACAAGCTACCTTTTTTCAGAGTGAGTACCACTAGCGTCCCGTTAAATCCTCATAAAATCATTATTGTGTCTTAAATGTCACGTAGATACGAAATGCTAAAAAGTAAACGGATTTGAATTTCCTCTTAGCAAGATTCAGAATGAATCCGACATGAGCAGCGTGTACGCCAAAATTGAACTGCTAAGCAGCGAAATCCTTTGAACACTTATCACCTGATCTTTATAAGTTATATTAGCTCCTGATGCGAATCGCTGTAACTGTGTTAAGGCACAGCTTTTCTATCAAAATAGCACCCGAGGTACATTTAGCGGGACACTAGTGAGTGAGTACATAAATTTTGCTCCGTTCGCGTGAAGTAATTCTGGCAACTGTTCTGAAAAAAGTTTTGCTAATCGTAGATAATCTGCTAAAATAGTCGAGTAAAATGAAGACACCATCCGAAAGACAGGGGAAGATATATATTGCGATGAGCGCAGATTTATTACACCCTGGCCACCTTAACATTATCGAAGAAGCCCGCAAACTTGGCGGAGAAATCATCATCGGATTATTAACAGACGCAGCGATAGCTAGCTACAAGCGTCTACCCAGCATGAACTGGGAACAGCGCAAAGTCGTTGTAGAAAATGTGAAAGGTATCAGCCGTGTAGTCGCGCAAGAAACACTCGATTACTGCCCCAACCTGCGCGTACTCAAGCCCGATTACGTACTCCATGGCGATGACTGGAAAACAGGTATTCAAGCAGCCACACGTCAAAAAGTCGTAGACTGCCTCGCTGAATGGGGCGGGAAGGTCATTGATATCCCCTATACAGAAGGGATCTCCTCCACACAACTCAACAAAGTGCTCAAGGAAATTGGCACGACTCCCGACATCCGCCGTCACAGACTCCGGAGACTCCTCCAAAACAAGGACATTGTCACCATCAGCGAAGCTCACAACGGACTCTCAGGGCTCATCGTCGAGAATACCTCCATCGACGAAAATGGTAAAAAGAAAGAGTTCGACGGCATCTGGATTAGCTCACTGACTCAGAATACAGCCAAGGCGAAACCAGACATCGGCTACCTCGATACGACCACGCGCTTAGAGGTACTCAACGATATTCTCGATGTCACCACCAAGCCCATCATTTACGACGGTGACAACGGCGGACCTATTGAGCATTTCGTATTCACGGTGCGCACGCTTGAGCGCCTCGGCGTATCTGCCATCATCATCGAGGACAAGGTGGGGCTCAAGAAGAACTCACTCTTCGGTACAGAGGTTTTCCAAGAACAAGATACCAAGGAAGACTTTTCCGAAAAGATCAAGGCGGGCAAGGCAGCCTGCGTCACGGATGACTTCATGGTCATCGCCCGAATCGAAAGCCTCATTCTGGAGCAGGGCATGGAAGATGCACTATCCCGAGCAGAAGCCTACCTCAATGCTGGAGCTGACGGCATCATGATTCACTCACGCAGCAAGTCATTTGACGAGGTGAAGGAGTTCTGCGCAAAATACGACGAACTTCCGAACAGAAAGCCCCTCGTCGTCGTGCCATCCTCCTACTCCTACGTCACAGAGGAAGAGCTCGTGGAGAGCAATGTGAACGTGGTCATCTATGCAAATCAGCTTCTGCGCGCCGCCTATCCAGCCATGGTGGAGACAGCCAAGATGATCTTAACAAATCATCGTGCGAGCGAAGCAGACGCCTGCTGTATGAATATCAAAGATGTACTCACCTTGATCCCTGGAGGTTGATTGTATGGAAACCGCCGACTTTTTTACCCTACTTCAGCAGCATGAGCTGAGCTCATTTTATGGAGTCCCTGATAGCCTTCTAAAGGACTTCTGCGCCTATATTACTGACCACGTAGATAGCACCCACAATATCATCACCGCGAATGAGGGGAACGCCATCGCCATGGCCTGTGGCTATTACTTGGCGTGTGCGCGCCCTGCCGTCGTCTACATGCAGAACTCGGGCTTGGGCAACTGTGTGAACCCCCTTCTCTCTCTCGCAGATGAGGAGGTGTACAACATTCCAATGCTCATGATCATCGGTCTGCGCGGCGAGCCTGGTGTCAAAGATGAGCCCCAGCATGTCAAGCAGGGCAAGGTCACAGGCGCGCTACTCGATAACATGGGCATCCAGTACAGCAAGCTTCCCACTGGCATTGCAGAAGCCCAGCAGGTCGTTGCCCGAGCGGCGCGTTTCATGGCTGAGACAAAGCAGCCCTACGCGCTGCTCGTCTCCAAGGATAGCTTCTCTAGCTACGCTCTACAGACAAAGTGCCCTGCCAGCTCCGAGCTCCCGCGTGAGGCGGCCATAGGCATGGTCGCGCGTCACTTGAGCGCGTCGGATGTCTGCGTCGCGACGACAGGACATATTTCCCGTGAGCTCTACGAGTATAGAAAGAGTCATGAACAATCGCACCAGACTGACTTCTTATCCGTCGGGGGCATGGGTCATGCCTCATCATTGGCACTGGCTATTGCCCTTGAGAAGCCGCAGAGCCGCGTCTTCTGCTTTGATGGTGACGGTGCCTGCCTCATGCATATGGGGGCACTCCCCATCATCGCTACGCAGTCCCCGACCAATCTCAAGCACATCATTTTCAATAATGAAGCCCACGACTCCGTCGGAGGACAGCCGACATCGGTGCAGAGCACGTGCTTCCAATCACTCGCACTTTCTTGCGGCTACAAGCAGGCATGGAGTGTTGACAACGAGCTCGATCTCATTGAGATTCTCCCAGAGTTTATCCAGGCTGAGGACACTGCCTTCCTTGAAATCAAGGTGAAATGCGGCGCGCGCAAGGACTTGGGCCGCCCACTCGAAAAACCCATTGCAAACAAGGAAGCTCTTATGGCCTTTCTCAATACGCTATGAATGAGTTTACCAATACGCAATCCCTCACAAGTATTTTAGAAGAGCACCAGGTGCAGCGAGCCCTGATTTTCACAGGTAAGAGAACGTTTGCACTCTACAGTCATCAGCTCTTACCCTACATTGCATGCGCCTATGATGTCGTTGATGATTTTGAGATCAATCCCAAGAAGCATCAGGTAGACGAGATCATCGAGAAATATAATCACAGGGACTATCAGATGATCATCGCCTTCGGCGGAGGCAGTCCTATCGACTTTGCCAAACTTTACAAGTATTTCTCCACCTGCGCGCTACCCCTTGTAGCTATTCCTACGACGGCTGGCACAGGGAGCGAAGCAACGCAGTTCGCTGTCTACTATGAGGATGGGGAGAAGCAGTCTCTCGACCTGCCATCCGTCCTGCCCGAATATGCTATCGTCGACTATCGTCTCCTACTGCACGCACCTCATTATCTGAAAGCTTGCACAGCAATCGACGCCTATTGCCAAGCCATAGAGAGCTACTGGGCAGTCCAGTCCACTGAGGAGAGCAGATCCTATGCAAAGCGCGCCATCCTACTAGCAAAGGACTGTATCGAAAGCTTCGTGGTCACCCAGAGCGAAGACGCAGCCAAAGACATGGCCATGGCTTCAAACCTCGCGGGCAAGGCAATCAATATCTCGCGCACCACCGCAGCTCACGCGCTCTCTTACAAATTCACCTCCATGTATGGGCTACCACACGGTCATGCAGTCGCGCTGTCGATGGCAGACCTCTTTGAGGCGAATCACAGCTGCGACGAGGTGACTTGTATAGACGCGCGTGGTGTGAAGCATGTGAAGTCCTGCTTGGAAGATATACTTAGCTTGCTCGCGACGTCCAATTTCAGAACTTACTGGAGAAAACTGCTTAATAATCTGGGCTTATCGACTGATTTTTCTGAGCTTGGCATATCCGATAAGGTCGCTTTGATAAAGGGCGTGAACAAAGATCGGTTAAAAAACAACCCTAAAAATCTAGAAAGAGATCTACATTTTTTCTGGAATAATTAATACAACACTTTAATGAACGAACTCTATACTTATACCGTATTTCCAATAGAGATTATATACAAATATATCTATCTAGCGCTTGTCTCACTCATAGAGAATTACGGGATAGCTCTCTTGATTTTATCTCTGCTCAATTATTTCTTGCTTATCCCTCTCAACAACCTCGTTAGAGGATTACAAGAGAGGGAAAATAATATTCAAGAGATTCTAGAACCTCAGCTCAAGGATATCAAAGAGACGTCTCGTAATGAGGCGCGTCATAAGAGAATACAAAAGCTCTATGAGCGCTATTCATACCATCCGATATTTGCTATCCGCACCGTCTTCCCCCTGTTGGTACAGTTGCCATTTTTGATGGCTGTCTATTTCATGCTCAGTGGTCTGAGTATACTGGATGGAGTCGGTTTTCTTTTTCTTGAAAATCTAGCGCAGCCAGATGCCGTGCTGTTTGGGCTTCCTATCATGCCCTTCGTCATGACAGCTGTCAGTCTGGTGAATGCGTGCTTTGTGGTAAAGCTGTCCAAATCCCAGAGAAAGCAAGCGGTGATTGTCGCCCTCTTATTCTTTGCTCTTCTCTATACTGCACCCTCAGCACTGCTGCTCTACTGGACAATGAATAATATTCTGATCGTAGTCTTCAGTCTCGCACGTAGAGTTAACAGCATAGAGAAAGCACGCCTCGGTCTATTATCACTCAAAGCGCGGGTCATCCCCTCATTGATGAATTCAAGTGGACTCTTTTTGTTCATATGTTTTTTCTTGCCTCTCTTCTTCACAATTAGCCACAATATTAATTCCGTCAGTGAATTACAAATTTCTCATTTTGTAATTTTCGCCTCAGCTGCGTTATGCGTCTTCTTCTTGGTAGGGGGGCTATTAGATAAGCTGCTTAAGGCTAGTCGCTATTATAGCATAGGAATGACGCTACCATTCACTTTCGTGTTAAAGAAAAACATAGATAAAGATAATTTTTCCTATATTTTATGTCTGAAGCATTTCATATACCTACTTATAGCCTTAGCCTCCGCATATATTATCACGCGCCTGTGTTTAAACATTAGGCTCTATTCAATCGACACGATCGCTATCAACTTCGTATCCCTTGGCACAGCAATACTGCTCTTTTTCATCATAATAAAATGCAGTTTCAAGTCGATTAATACCGTCTTGCTATCGTTATGCGCATTTACTTGTATCATACTAGCGCACAAGCAGAAAGCAATTGTAGAAAAAAATATTCAGGCGAGAATTGCTATCCAGAATGCTGAGAGTCAATTCCCAATGGATGAGAAGCTCAACAATAGACCTAATGTATATCTTTTCCTACTAGAATCATACATGAATTCTTCCGTCCTGAAGGAGACCTACGGTTTTGATAACTCACCATTTGAGAACAAACTGCGCGCAGGCGGATTCAATATCTATGAAAACACCTATGCGCATGGTCCATTCACAAAATGCTCATTACTTAATTTATTCTTAATTAGAGACGATATACAAAGCCTTCTTATTGGAAACCAAGACGTTACACCTAACGCATACACCATATTTGGCGGAAATAGAGATAATATCCTTTTCAGGTATTTGAAGAAAAATGACTACACGATTTCATGCTTTTATGATTCGCAGAGTTATTACATACCAAAAATTAACGAGTTGATCGACTACCCAACAGAAGATATTTATAGTCCTATTTCGAGCTTACTGCTCTCGATTGCCCCTACTTTACACATCAAACAACAGGGATTAAAAAAGGTACTTTTTAATACAAAGTACATTGAATATGACTACGATATTTACCCCAAGGTCATCCAACATCTTTCTGCTAGAAAGGAGTCCGATCCTCCTGCTTTCTATCTTCTAAAGCCAGCTAATTCGCTACACTATAATCCCAAACACGGAGAGCTACTTGAAAACTACCAAACATGGATCACATCTGGAGTTCATCAACGAGGAGTACTCGATATGAACGAACAACTGCTCGCTATCATTGAACAGATAGAGAAATATGATCCTCAATCTGTGATTGTACTTGTGGGTGACCACGGACACAAGTATGTAGCCGCTGTCGAAGGTCACCAGACAGTCAATACGATGACACCAAGACAAATTCAAGAAAAATACCCCCATCTTCAAATCTCATCGCAAGAGTACATCGACGACTTATTCAGCGTATTTTTGGCGATCAAAATGCCTAAAAGCGCAAAAGGAAAACTGCTCATTGATTCTGACTACGCCTACGCTGACTTGTTCCGCTATATCTTTGCCGCGCTAGATAATAATCCTGCTTTCCTTGAGCACAAATCATCCAATATATCATTTAATATCAAAGGAACCGTTATACGCAAAGGGGAAGCAATCATTGAAGATGGCGAAAACAAACAATAGTTTTTCTATCTTCCTAATAAATATCGTGACATTCATATAATCGATTACCATGTTTTCTAGCATTTTTTACTCTCATTTATCCTACCTCGACCCAGGGAGCGGCAGCGCGCTGCTTGCGTCCTTGTTTGCCGTCGTTACAGCCCTACTCTACTCTCTAAAAATCCTCTACTACAAGCTAGTGGGAAAGAGCGTATCCGAGCAAGTCGGCAGCGACACACTCATCATCTTCAGCGAGGGGAAAGGCTACTACACGACCTACAAGCCCCTCATTGATGAGCTCATCGCGCGCCAGATCCACTTCCGCTATATCAGCCTCGACATGTACGACCCCGCTCTCACCATCGAGAATGAGTACATGCACTCCAAGCTCTACTCACGCTCGGGATTAGGCTTTGCCAAGATAGCAGGGCTGAAGGCACCTCTCATGCTCTCCACAACTCCTCACATAGGCACAGAGGGCTATCCTCTCGCAAGGCCGCAAGGGGTGGAGAAGCTCGTGCACATCTTCCACGACTACGTCGCGGGAGCGTTCTACAGACTAGGAGGACTCGATCACTATGACATCGTCATCAGCACAGGCGAATACTGCCGCGAGTACATTGAGCGCGTGCAGGAGATCAGAAATACCTCGAAAAAAGAGATCGTCGCCCTGGGTCTCCCCTATGTCGATAGCCTGTATGCAAGCCTTGCAGACTATCAAGCCCGCGAAAAGCAAGCGGATGTCAAAACCATACTCGTCGCTCCCTCTTGGGGTATCAAGGGCTGCTTGAACAACTACGGCACAGGCTTTATCAAGGAGCTCACCGCGCGCGGCTACAGGGTCATCGTGCGTCTCCACCCCCACTCCGCCATCAACGAGCCTCAGAATGTCGCTCAGTGGAAAGCCGAGCTAGCCCACACGGGTGTCATCTGGGATGAGGATATGTATAGCACCCCCGCGATGTCGCAGGCAGATCTGATGATATCAGACACCTCGTCAGTGCGCTTTGACTTTGCCTTCTTGTATCTCAAGCCCGTCATCACTCTGGAGATCCCGCAAGATAGTCGCGCGGATTTTGAAGCGTCCTATCACGACAAAACCTGGTATGATCATACGGAGCGTGAGATAGGCGTTCTGCTAGAGAAGAACAATATTGGAAGCATCGCCGAGACTATCGAGCGCGTCCTAGCTGAGTTCAACAGCTCCAAGCTCCAGCAGATCCGAGATGAGAATGTCGCGAACTTCGGCGCCTGTGCAAAGCCTATCGTCAGCTACTTGGTCGAGAAGCTCAAGACGCCACAATGAGCAGAGGGAGTCGTATCGAGCACCAGTAGCTGGCGAATAGCTAAATTGTGAAAAGCCTCGCTCTTAGCTGAGCGAGGCTTTTGACTTGTTGCGATCAAATGAGAACGCAATGATCAGGGGCGCGCGAGATCGCGGAGCTTCTCACTGAGCTTTGTATTCACGTAGGACATGCGCGCCGCGCCCTTCTGCTCGCCAGGATACTCACGCTCTGCACGCCTTTCGAGATAGTAATAGTAATCTTCGAGCTGCTCATAGTCGAGAAAGGCGTGCAGCAAACTACTCGACGAGATCAAATAAACAAAGCGCTCGGGCAGCGGAGCGGCGACCTTCGCCATAGCAGCATCCGACTCGGTGCTATCTTTCTGCTTGGGCTCTTTGCGATCAATCGCCGCGCCCATCTTGAATTCCCCAACGAGCACACCGAAGTACACCCTATGGGCAGTAGGGTGTAAATCTAGACCATCGGGCAGCTTCCCATCCTTGCTACTCTTCAAACATTGATCAAGCTCGCGCTGATGCGTCAGCAAGATCTCTCGGTATGGCTCGGGCAATCCAGAGAGATCAAGGCTGGTGATCATACGTAGTTCTTCCTTGAGCATCGAGTAGTTGCGCGCATCCCAATCCATCTTTGATGAGTCATAAGAGGAGGATAGGCGCGCCTCGATCTCAAGGAGGCCAATCAGGTACTGACGCATGAGCTCTCGCACAGCAGCTGGTAGCTGGTGCACGCGAGGCATACCGTCCTCTGCTGCATCCTGATCTAGCAGAGCCTCGGCGGCCGCGTAGTTACGAGCACGCTGCACGGCTGGTAGCTCGACTTGCTGCTTGTGGAGATCAATCATGAGTGTGTAGAGGCTGGGCAGATCACGGGCAGCGCGAGGGTAGCGCGCGACGAGCGCGGCATGCGCCTGCTGCGCTTGCTTCCAGCGGTACTCTTGCTCCTCTGCGCTCGCGTAGCGATCTAGCGCGAGCTGATCGAGGATGTCCTCTTCTAGACGCACGTACTCCTCATAGTAATCATCATCACTTCCAAAGAAGCCCTTCGCCTTGCCGCCGCAATAGCGGAGCTCATAGGCCACCCTGCCCCGTGTAGGAGCTTCGCGCATTTCGCCGAGCATCTCAGATATTTTTCCTTGTACTTCTTTCATTTCTCGCTTGTATTCAGTGATCGCATCATGTCGCTTACTGATATCCAGATTGATACTTCTTATCCTTTCTGGGGCGAAGCGTTCATCGGGAGCGCCTTGGTATGCCTTGCTGCCTCGGTGTGACAGGAGAGCCGCGAGATCAGCTGTCTGATCAATCCTTGTGAGGATCTGTGCTTGCTTCTCGTCATCCCATCCAAAAGTCAGCCAATAGCCACCCTTGTGTTCGGCATGGGCGAACGTCGCTTGCTGAGGATCTTTGGGATCAGGCTTCACGTAGCAAGATACGGGTATAAACCAGGACTCGAGCGCGAGTGCATGGGCGCGCAGGATGCTCTCCACCTCGGAGCGCGTGAGACCGTGCTTGATGATGGAGGAGCTTACGGCTGGCTGTTCACTCGAGGTACAGCATGGAGCGGCGGCACTCAGCGGCAGGCTCAGTAGGGGGAGGGTCATCAGGCTAAGATAGATTTTTTTCATCGTTGTTTATTCATACACATTATTTTTTCTCCTGTCAAGCATAGGCGAAATAGCTAGTTTGAAAAGCCTCGCTCTTACGCGAGCGAGGCTTTTTGACTTGTTGCGATCAAATGAGAACGCGATGATCAGAGGCGCGCGAGCTCGCGGAGCTTCTCACTGAGCTTTGTATTCACGTAGGACATGCGCGCCGCGCCCTTCAGCTCGCTAGGATACTCATCTGCACGCCTTGCGAGGTAGAAATAATAATCTTGGAGATGCTCATAGTCGAGAAAGGCATGCAGCAAAATACTCGACGAGAGCAAATAGATAAAGCCCTCGGGCAGCGGGGCGGCGACCTTCACAATAGCAGCATCCGCCTTGGCGGTGTCTTTCTGCTTGGGCTCTTTGCGATCAATCGCCGCGGCCACCTTCTGCACCCCCTTAACGAGCATATCAAGGCTTGCCCTATGGGCAGTAAGGTGTAAATCGAGATCATCAGGCAACTTCCCATCCTTACTACTCTTCAAACATTGACCAAGCTCGCGCTGATGCGTCAGCAAGATCTCTCGGTATGCCTCGGGCAATCCAGAGAGATCAAGGCTGGTGATCATGCGTAGTTCTTCCTTGAGCTTCGAGTAGTTGAGCGCATCCCAATCCATCTTTGATGGGTCACAAGAGGAGAACAGACGCGCCTCGATCTCGAGGATGCCAATCAGATACTGACGCATGAACTCTCGCACAGCAACTGGTAGCTGGTGCACGCGAGGTCTCCCATCCTCTGCTGCATCCTGATCTAGCTGTAGCTCGGCGGCCGCGTAGTTGCGAGCACGCTGTGCGGCTGGCAGCTCGAATTGCTGCTTGTGGAGATCGATCATGAGTGTGTAGAGGCTGGGCAGATCGCGGGCAGCGCGAGGGTAGCGCGCGACGAGCGCGGCATGTGCCTGCTGCGCTTGCTTCCAGCGGTACTCTTGCACCTCTGCGCTCTCGTAACGTACCAGCGCAAGCTGATCGAGGATTTCCCCTTCTAGACGCGCGTACTCTTCATAGTAATCATCATCACTTCCAAAGTGATCTCTAGCCTCGCCGACGTAGTAACGGAGCTCATGAGCCACCCTGCCCAGTGCGGGAGCTTCACGCATTTCGCTAAGGTCCTCGGTTAGGTCTCTTAGATTTTCTTCTATTTCTCGCTTGTACTCAGCGATCGCTTCTTGACAAATGCTCTCCACCTCGGGGCGCGCGAGCTCGCGGAGCTTTTCGCTGAGCTTTGTATTCACGTAGGGCATGCGCGATGCGCCCTTCTGCTCGCCAGTAGACTCATGCTCTGCACGCCTTGCGAGATAGAAATAGTAATCATGGAGATGCTCATAGTCGCAAAAGGCATGCCGCAAACTAGCCGGCGTGAGCAAATAAATAAAGCTCTCAGGCAGCGGCGCGGCGACGCTCACCTGAGCTGTATCTGCCACGCTGCTATTCTTTTGCTCAGGCTCTCCCTTATCGAGCTCTGCTGCCGCCCTCTCGATGCCTTCAAGGATCATCTCGGAGTCCCTCCTATGGGCTGTAGGGATGGACTTTTCATCCATAGGCAGCTTCCCATCCTTGGCACTGCTCAGCCAGATATCGAGCTCGATCTGATGCGCCAGTAGGATATCACGGTATGCCTCGGGCAATGCCGAGGTATCAAGCTTGCTGAGCTGGCGTAGTTCTTCCTGAACCACGGAGTAGCTCAACGCATCCCAATCCATCGTTGACGGGTCATAAGCGGAGAACTGTCGTGCCTCAATCTCAAGGATAGCAATCAGGTACTGACGCATGAACTCTCGCACCGCGGCTGGTAGCTGGTGCACGCGAGGTCTCCCATCCTCGGCTGCATACTCATCGAGCTGTCGCTCGGCGGCCGCGTAGTTGCGAGCACGCTGGGCGGCTGGTAGCTCGGATTGCTGCTTGTGGAGATCAATCGCGAGTGTGTAGAGGCTGGGCAGATCACGGGCAGCGCGAGGGTAGCGCGCGACGAGCGCGGCATGTGCCTGCTGCGCTTGCTTCCAGCGGTACTCTTGCTCCTCTGCGCTCTCGTAGCGTACCAGTGCAAGCTGATCGAGGATTTCTCCTTCTAAACGCGCGTACTCTTCATAGTAATCATCATAACTTCCAAAGAGGCCTCTAGCCCTGTTGGCACAGTAACGGAGCTCATGAGCCACCCTGCCCAGTGTGGGAGCTTCTCGCATTTCGCTGAGATTCTCGGCTACGTCTCTTTGATTTTCTTCTACTTTTCGTTTGTACTCAGCGATCGCTTCTTGACGCTCGTTGATATCAGGATTGATATTTCTTACCCTCTTCGGGGCGAAGCGTTCATCGGGATCTCCTTGGTGAGCCTTGCTACCACGGTGTGACAGGAGAGCCTCGAGATCAGCTGTCTGGTCAATCTCTGTGAGGATATGTGCTTGCTTCTCGTCGTCCCATTCAAAAGTCATCCAATAGCCCCCCTTGTGCTCGGCGTGGGCGAGCGTCGCTTGCTGAGGGGCTTTGGGATCGGACTCGATAACGGCCGACACGGGGATGGACCAGGGCTTGAGCGCGAGAGCATGGGCGTGCAGGATGCTCTCCACCTCGGGGCGCGTGAGACCGCGCTTGATGACGGTGGAGCTTGGGGCTGGCTGTTCACTCGCGGCGCAGCATGTAGCGGCGGCACTCAGCGGTAGGCTCAGCAGGGGGAGAGTCATCAGGGTAAGATAGATTTTTTTCATCTATGTGATTGGGTTATTTATATATTGTGTTTACCGATTGAAGTTCAAGAATGCTCATGGACGAGGCAACTATCTTCAAGGATTGTATATTCATACACCGTATTTTTTCAGCTGTCAAGCATAGGCGATCTTATTTCTTGACATACACGGCGCACACTCCTATGATACGACATGATGAATGGATACTCGCTATGCGCCTGCGTTGCCCTGGCTTGTATGCTCAGTGCATGCAAAGCTATACGAACACCATCGAGGCAATACCTCACGGATCATCAGTCATTTGAACGCTACCAAGGCAAGAAAATTGCCTTGACTCGCGATGCCTACCTGAGCGTGGGTATTCCCCACCTCGATGGGGAGTTGCTTCCTACCACAGACGGGAAGATCGTGCTGTTTTATGAGCTCAGCGCGGACGCACGCGATGCGGCCTATGTCATCCCGAAGGGGACTGTATTCACACTGGGAGAGATCATCCGTATGGACAAAGGGGCGAGCGTCAAAAAAGATCATCTCCTCATCGGGGTCACCTCGCCCCACTCGCGTATCCTCGGTCATGCCATCACGCTGAGGCATGCATGGTATTTCAAAGATCCCGATTTCACGCCGCTGTTCTCTCCCGAAATCATCAACTCCTACCAGCTCCAAGACCATGAATAAACGCGCTCTTCTCCCCCTGCTTGCCATGCTAGGCACGCTGCCCGCCTGCACGTCTTCGCAACCTCAGCCGTCGCATGAGGATCTCAGCGCTCATCCAGCATGGGCTCGCCACATGGGGCAGACTCTGCCTCTGCGGCGCAATGCCTGCTTGAATATCACGATACCCGACGCTGAGAATGCAAGATGGTACACCGTTCTAGCAGATCCTTTTAGTTCTGATGCACGACGCGTGAGTGAGCTTCGCTTCCACCTGACCGAGTGGACGCCAGACGCAATGGGGGAAGGTGTCGCCGCTGGCAGACGATTCCAGCTGCGGAAGGTCGAGCGCGTGCGTGAGCCGCAGCAGCGATCACAGGCGAAGGAATATATACGTCTGACGCTCACCGAGCCACATACTGAGATTGCGCGACAGCCTCTGATCATCACCTATGATTGGCACACAGGGGCGCGTGGGGCAAGACCTCTTTTCTCACTCCTTGATGAAGAATCTCAACAGAATACACCATGATGAAAATAATGATTTTTACAGTATGCGCTTTGTCTTTGTTACAAGGCGCTCCAGCAAAAGCGATCGAGAAGCAAGATCCTATTGAGCTTCTACGTGATTCGCGGGTCAAAGTAAGCCTGTCTTGTTATCTATTTAAAATAGTCAAGGACGGACAGACGAGCTATGTATTGGGGATGACCTATCACTCGTTTTACTTCGCTCACGATCCGAGATTATCGCGCTCGGATTGCCGTGTCTTTGATTGCTTTGATGCCCTGCTGGCGGCGTTGAAAACATGTTCTGCGGAGCGATCAGCCGAGCATGATACTATTTTTCTTTTCACAGGGCAGTCTTGCGTCTACACCTGTCGTGCGCTGTATCCCGATGCGCGCATGCTGGAGCTCTCCCCCGAGGAGATGGCGATGTTGAAGCTTGAATTCGCAGATTTCGTTTTTTTGGGATCTGATTGAATCGGGAAGTGTTTTTAAATCTCGATGCGTAGTATGGCGTCTTGGAGTGCCCAAGTGACGGCGATGTCCTCGCAGTTGAGGTAGCACTCGGCTGTGTCGAAGTAGTCTGCCGTGAGTTCTTCGAGCATGCTGGATTTGCCCATTTGCAGAGCGAGCGCGCTGCCTCCCTGCTGGCACGCATAGGCGCGCTCGAGCTCGGCGAGCTGGTCGAGGATGTGCTGCTCGCTCTCCATGATGCTCCCCTGCTCGACGCGGTGGTGCATGAAGTTCATGAGCCCCTGCTCGTAGTCGGTCATGATGGTCATATACTGGGCGACGAGCTCTTGCATGTGCTGCCACGCATCGGGGGCGATGTCGTGCTTGTCGATGATGAGATGTCGGTCGATGGTGTGGCTGCTGTCTTGCTGGGTGCATTGTGCGCCGAGCGCGAGGCGGATGTGTCGCTCTGTCTTTTCAAGGAGGATGAGCTCGACATCCCAGATGGTGCCTCGGCTATGAATGCTGTAGCTTTGTACGTCGTCCATGAGGGCGTATTCTTGGTAGCTCACGCGGGAGAAGGCGCGGCGTATTTCGGCAAAGGAGCGCAGGAAGGGGTAGCGGTCGGTGGTCATGGGGGGATGGGGGTAAAGGTGAATTGGATGCTTGGAGGAGCAGTTTTCTAAAGGATTAGAAAGGGCGTGCTATTCGCGTGTTTTGTCAACAGGGAGGTTTTTCTCGATTTTTTGGAGGTGCACGCGGGCTTCTGTGGGCTGTGTCTGTTGCGGCGCGGCTGGGAGGCGTTGCGCTTACACGGGAGGCTTTTCTTGGTGGCGCGCGGGCTTATCCTTGCTGCGGCGAGGCTGAGACGCTTAGCGTTTACGGCGCGAGACTTTTCTTAGTAGCACGTGGGCTTATGCTTACTGCGGCGCGGCTGGGACACTTAGCGTTCTCACAAGAGGCTTTTCTTGGTGGCGCGCGGGCGTGCGGTTGCTGCGGCGCAGCTGGGAGGCTTCGCGTTCACACGCGAGGCGTTTCATGCTAGCTCGCGGTTTGTGCTTGTTGCGGCGCAGGTGGGACGCTTCGCGTTTGCTACGGTAGATAAGTGGCGCGCTTCGCGCGCAGGTGAACGGGGGCGTCAGTGTAGGCTGTGGCTGCCTTGCTGGGTTTGCCGCGCGGGCGTGTGTGGTAATGCAGCACTGACGCCCTGCGGAGCCGTTGGCTCCGCGTTGCCTGTGGGCGCACACCTGCGGTGCGCCAGACGGGACGCTGTCCCGTCACCCTGCAAGGGGCTTTGCCCCTTGACCCTAGGAGGGTGCCGCCCTCCACCCGCTGGGCTCTGCCCAGACCCGCCGGGGAACGATCCCCGGAGATCGCTTAAGGTCTATCCTCAGAGTTCTCGCTTCGCGAGAACCGCCCAAGAGGTGTCTTGGGCTCTCTTCGTCTCATTTTGCAGTGCAAAATGCCTTAAGAATCCAATTTCCTTGCGGGTGGGATCGAGTATGCTTATTTTGCTACGACGCTCTAGACATTGATGGGCTCGTCGTGGTCGTCGCCGTGTGCCAAGATGAATTGCAGGTCGTTGAGGTCGAGGCTGGATGCGAAGCCCTCATCGCCCAGCACGTTGCTGACCAGCTGGTTCTTCTGATGCTGCAGCACGCGGATTTTCTCCTCCACTGAGTCGCGTGTCAGCAGACGATACGCGATGACCTTGTTCTTCTGGCCGATACGGTGCGTACGGTCAATCGCCTGACTTTCCACCGCAGGGTTCCACCATGGATCATAGAGGATGACGTAGGACGCAGACGTGAGGTTGAGACCCGCACCACCCGCTTTCAGCGAGAGAAGGAAGACGCTAGGATCTTTCGTTGTTTGGAATTTCTCGATTTCCGCCTTGCGGTCCTTGGTCTGTCCCGTGAGGTAGTTGTACGCGCGGTTCTCGCTCTCAAGGCGTGTCTTGATGATTTCAAGCATGGAGACGAATTGGGAGAAGACGAGTACCTTGTGCCCCGACTCCTGCAGCTGGTCGAGCAGGTAGAAGAGGGCCGTGAGCTTCGCGCTCTCTTCCTTCGCATAGCGTGGGTCGATGAGTCCAGGGTGACAGCAGATCTGTCGCAGGCGCATAAGACCTTGCAAGATGGCAAAGGAGTTCTTCTTGACGGATTCGTCCGAGTCGACGCCGAGGAGTGCCTTTTGGATGCGGCGTAGCTCGGCTTTGTATAGCTGTTGCTGCACGGTTTCCATCTTCGCGTAGACTTCTTCTTCTGTACGTGGAGGCAGGTCGCGTGCTACTTGCTGCTTGGTACGGCGCAGGAGGAAGGGCTTGAGGCGCGCGGCAAGGCGGTTCTGACTGTTGAGGTCCTTGCGCTTGTCGAAGCGCTTCTTGAAGTAGGCGCGGCTACCAAGCACCCCAGGCATGGCAAAGGCCATCAGCGACCACATGTCCAGCAGGCGGTTCTCAATGGGCGTACCCGAGAGGACGAGGCGGTTGGTGGAGTTGATGTCGCGCGCGGCTTTCGCGGCCTTGGAATCAGGGTTCTTGATTTGCTGACCTTCGTCGAGGATGACGGTGAGCCATTTCACCGTGTTGACCTGTTCGCTACAGACGCGCAGCTGGGCGTAGTTGATGACGACCATGTCGTACTCCGCATTGATGGTCTGCACGTCGGCCTGATCCTTGCTGCGGATGACGAGCACGCGGATCTTGGG
>CAYJLP010000032.1:0-18650 GCA_964371115.1 uncultured Akkermansia sp.
AGGATGTACCTTCGAATGTTGTTCCGTCTTCTAATGCAAGAATAGCTTTCATTCACGTTGCGTTTAGCCATGCGATTATACACAAGCTCTTTTGAATAGGCAAGTAAATTTTGTGCGCTATGGCAAATTTGCTCGACTCAACTGTGTCATATCACTATGATTCAAAGATGTACCAGCCCCTTCGCTTCGTCTCCATCATCATCTTTCACCTCTCTTGGATCGTGAGCACCGCCTTGTTCCTCATCTGGGAGACGCGCTACGTACTCGTACTTGCCTTGCCCCTCTTAGGCGTCATCCCTTATCTTTTAGTCAATGAGATGACGAGACCTGACGCTTAGCCCCATTCCGTCATTCGCCGCTAGAACAATAACGCGCCAATTATTATCAACACCAAGCGAAATCAGACACCACCCTACTTGATTCTCTATAACCGCAGTGAATAGTAGCAAATTTGAAGCCCTACCATAAAGATTTGACTTGACAAGTGATGCAAAGGCTCTTAAAATATCTTGCAGAAATTTACCGGTCAGGCGAGATTGGGTGGGCTGAGTCCCGCTCTTTTTTGTTTTTTGACTTTGGTACCACCTCATTCAAATAATACTCATAATATGGCCAGTACTGATATCACAGCTCTCATCGACTACTACGTACGGGAAAAAGACATCACCCGCGAACGCGTCATTCATGCACTTGGCGCGGCTTTCATCACAGCCTACAACAAGATGATCCCAGGAGCTGAGCGTATCGAACATATCACCGCTGACATCAACCCTCAGCGCGGCACTGTGAAGATCAAAGCCGACATGGTGATCGTAGCAGATGAAGACCTGACTGACCCCTACAATCAAATCAACTACACGACCGCAACCAAGCTCAACGCACGCCGCAACCGTGACACAGAAATCGGCGACTACATCACGGTCAACATCACGCCTCCCGATTTCGGGCGCATCGCTGTGCAGACCGCGCGTCAGACCATGCAGCAGCGCATCCGCCGCGCGGAGCAAGAGATGCTCGCCGACGCCTTCCGCAATCGCATCGGTGAGCTCGTCACGGGCACGGTGCGCCGCTTTGACAAGGGAGACATCGTCGTCGAGGTCGAGCGCTTCGAAGGCATCGTTCCTATCAAGCAGCGCATCCCGAATGAAGAATACGCCCAAGGCGACCAGCTGCGCTTCTACGTGCTCGACGTGCGTGACAGCGTGCGTGGCAATGAGCTCATCCTCTCGCGCAGCCATCCCAATCTCGTGCGTCGCCTCTTTGAAAATGAAGTGCTCGAAATCGCTGAAAACACCGTAGAGATCGTCAACGTCGTCCGCGACGCTGGCTACCGCTCCAAGCTCGTCGTGCGTAGTCTCGACCCCAATGTCGACCCCATCGGTGCCTGCGTCGGTATGCGAGGCATGCGAGTAAAGAATGTCGTCACAGAGCTCAACCGCGAGAAGATCGACATCATGGAGTACAACGAAGACAAGGCTCAAATGGTGATTGAATCGCTCTCTCCTATCGAGCCTCTCGAAGTCAAGGTCGACGAAGAAGCACGCCTCATCACGGTGATCGTCGCCGATGACAAGGCTGCAGCGAAGGCGAAAGGGCGCAAGGCTCTCAACGTACGCCTCACGGCACGACTCATCTCCGCTCCTGGTGAGCGCTGGGACGTGCGCGTCGACCCCTACAACGAAGCCTCCCGTGCGCAGGCCGAGGCACTCGAAGGTGCCGAAGCCCTCGCCGCAACACTCGCGATCGACGCCGAGCTGGCACATCAGATGGTGGCCTCTGGCTTCACCACCCTTGAGGTGATCGCGAACTACAGTCAGGTCGAAGACCTCGTCGATGCCCTCGGCATCAGTGATGACGACGCTCAAGCGATCATCAGCAAGGCCCAGACCTCGCTTTAACATCCTCCACATCGTTACACCAACAACCCACACACAAAAACATCACACGATAGCGAAAGCACAGCTCTCAACATTCACAAACACTTTATGCCTCAGCCCAACAAACCAGCCCCCAAAAAAGAAGCTCTTGATTTGCTCGGTGGCTCCAAGAAAAGAGCAGCTGCCACCCCAGCTGCAAAAAAAGACAGCCCCCAGCCAGTAGCTAAGGCTCGAGTCGAAAAGAAAGAGGCTCTAGATCTCCTCGCGCCGCGCAAGCGTCGCCCGAAGGCAGCTGAGCCCGTCGCTGCACCAGAGGCTGCCCCCGCAGCTGCTCTCAGCAGTGCCCCCACTCCCGAGGCTGCTGCACCCGTCGCCCCAAAAAGCACCCCCACAGCTCGCACGACAGCTCCCCGCAAGGCAGCACCTGCAAAAACGTCAGCCCCAGTGCCCACCGGCCCCATCAAGGCACCGATCACCGTGGCTACGCTGTCCGCTCAGTGTGGAGTTAAGACATTCAAAATCATCGCTGACCTCCTCCCCATGGGCGTCTATGCAAACCAAGACACCCTGCTCGAGAGTGAGCACCTCGCCGCCCTGAGCAAGAAGCACGGCTTTGCATACGAGAAAGTCAAGCGCGAGAAAGGCGCAGGAGTCAAAGCACAGGTAGAAGAGGTCAAAGAGCCAGAGCCCGTCGCACTCGAAGAAGAGCCCGACGACGTCCTCAAGCTGCGCACCCCCATCATCACCGTCATGGGACATGTCGACCACGGCAAAACCTCCCTGCTCGACTACATCCGCCGCGCGAACGTCGTCACAGGTGAAGCAGGTGGCATCACCCAGCACATCGGTGCCTACACGGTCAACCACGATAACAATCTACTCACCTTCATTGACACCCCAGGGCATGCCATCTTCACCGAGATGCGCGCTCGCGGTGCTGACGTCACCGACATCGTCGTGCTCGTCGTCGCAGCCAATGACGGCATCATGCCCCAGACACGCGAAGCAATCCTGCACACCAAGAATGCGGGCAAAGCGCTCATCATCGCGGTCAACAAGTGCGACCTCGAGGCCGCCGACCCCACCCGTGTCCGCACCCAGCTCATGGAAGAGGGGCTCGTCGTCACCGACTTCGGTGGTGATATCGAGTGCGTTGATGTCTCTGCAACGACAGGTGCAGGTATCCCCGACCTCCTCGACCTCCTCTGCCTCCAAGCAGAAGTCCTCGAGCTCAAGGCGAACCCCCGCGCCAACTGTCGCGCCTCCATCATCGAGGCACGCGTCGAGCAGGGGCGCGGCAGCTCCGCTACTGTCATCGTCGAGAGCGGCACGCTCAAGGTAGGCATGCCCTTCATCTGCGGTCCTTACGCGGGCAAGATCAAGACACTCGCCGACGAGCATGGCAAGGTCATCAAGAAAGTACTCCCTGGTATGCCTGCCGAGGTCTCTGGCTTCTTTGGCACCCCACACGTCGGCGACGAGCTTGTTGAAATGACCAACGAACGCGCCGCACGCAAGCTCGCCGATGAGCGTCAGCAAGCCCAGCGCACCGAGCGTCTCAAGGCACCCACCCGCTCCCGCATGGAAGACATCCTTGCCATGATGGGTGATGGCGTCCAGAAAGTCACCCTCAAGATCTACCTCAAGGGCGACGTACAGGGCTCCGTCGAGGCCATCAAGCGCGCCATCCTCGAGATCGAAAGCGAAAAGGTCGAGTGCCAATTCATCGGCGCGACAGTGGGGCCCATCACCGAGAGCGACGTCCAGCTGGCTTCCTCCTCCGACGCCGTCATCCTCGGCTTCAATGTCAACGTCGAGAGCAATGCCGTGCGCGCCGTAAAGCGCGAGGGCGTCCAGGTCAAGATCTACTCCATCGTCTATGAGCTTATCGACCAGGTGAAAGACGCAATGCTCGGTCTCCTCGAGCCTGAGACTCGCGAAAAAGTCATGGGTCATGCTGAAATCCGCCAGATCTTCCGCCTCAACAAGGGCAAAGCCGCAGGTGCCTACGTCACAGACGGTCGCATGCAGCGTACCGCTGAAGCACGCGTCATCCGTGACGGTCAGGTCGTCTTTGACGGCAAGATGTCCACACTGCGCCGCTTCCAAGATGAGGTGCAGGAAGTCAAAGCTGGTCTCGAGTGCGGTATCCGTCTCGCTGATTACAATGACTACGAAGAAAACGACGTCATCGAGTGCTACACCCTCGAAAAGATCAAGCAAACACTCTAACCCCCTCCTACGATCATGGCATCACGCCGCATGGACAAAGTCAATGAGCTGATGAAGCGCGAGATCAGTGCCGTCATCCAAAAGGACTTTGAGTGGTCAGCAACCATCATCTCTGTTCTTGAGGTCAACATCACTGATGATCTCAAGGAGGGTCGCGTGTGGATCGGCGTTGTCGGTCGCATGGCACCCCCACAGGTGATAGAGAAACTCAACAAGAACAAAGGCTATATCCAAAAGGCGGTGAGCCGCCGCGTCGTACTCAAGAGCACACCGCGCCTCACCTTCAAGTATGATAACTCCGCTCGTCACGGAGTAGGTCTCGTCAATCTCCTCGACGACATCGAGACCAATCTCCCAAAGGCTCCCCCCCTCCCCGAGGGCGAAACTGACCCAGAGATTTAATACTATTTTCATCCGCTAGAGCCTTGGTTCTAGCGGATGTCTTCTTTATTCGAGTGCTACTTACGTGAGCGTTATGAATCACCATCGAGCTAGCCCCGCTCGGGAAAAGCATGCGGGTGACTACATACATTCCAGACACTACGTCAGATGCGTCTCACCCCACATGAATTATTACTTTGGCAGTACATAATGAAGGAGACATGGTCAGCGTACTTGATTAGATGGAGTCCAACAAGTCGCAATTTGGCACACATTGCATGCAATTTGAGACGACGAAAGTCCGAGATACCCCTCGGACGGGTTCAGGGCAGCTAAATGGGAAGGACAGTCGCTAGGCTACTGCCCCTTCGGGGACATCCTCAGCATCCTGCTTCGCAAGAACGTTCGAGAGGCTGTTTGCATCACAAAAATGGACGATGAGATTCTGAGATTCCATCCCAGATGATCCGAATGAAATGAGGACGAAGAGGACTCTCACTTGCTTCGTCTCGAACTGCTCAATCGCAGATTGTACGAATTGCTCTTTGAGAGCCTCTATCTAATCCAATGAGGAGCATGTACTTTCGTTTGTTGGTTGAAAAAACTCATTTTTTCAACCAACAAACGAAAGGCTTGATACAATAATCCTGATAGAATGTGTTCACTGCATTTTGCTACGTTATCTAAAGCCAAAGTAATAATATGTGCAGTTGTTGGAAAAATGGCATGAAGTAGTTTTTCGGTCAACGACTGATACATGCCCGAACTCATGACAGAGTAGAAGCCAAGCATGAAGTCGCGCAGCCCGCCGAGGGCGGCGGGTTTAAGCCGACTTTTTGCTAGAAATATACGGCGCTCTGCGATATCGAGGTCGTGAATAGTGAAAAGCCTATCCATATAAAAAGCGAGCAAAGCGCAACGTCGCGTCGCCGTACGTCGCGTGCTATTTTTCCGTAGCATGCTGCTTCGCAGCAACCTATGAGACGTCTCTCGCACTTGCTTCGCCTCAATCTCCTCAACCGCAGATTGTGTTTTTCTCTTGTCCAACTTCGCTCCCTGTGGTCGGCGGCATGTATCATCACTTGGAGGGAATATAGAGCGATCCCTCAGCTAAATCACGCTACATTTTCTATAGCTATCTCATTTCTAATACTAGCCTCTTTGCCGAGTGAGGCAATCACGATACGATTCTGACGGCGCGCCCTATTTAGCCCATTTGTTGAAATCTAAAAATCAAACTATCAACGAATAAAACACATAGATAATAAATGCACAGTTAGAATCCTATCATGACACCGGCTTGAGAATCAAACTAGTCTTGCTAATAGCGCGACTTCGCAGAACCACAGCAACAACACTATCTCTCTCATAAGCTTCATTTGGAAGGAAAAGCACAGTCTTTTGCAAGCTATAAAGCAAGGTTCTCTTGATAAGTAACGGCTGTGTTAATGATACGATTCTGTCTCAGTGTCGCATATTCGCACGACACACGATGATAAATCATCGTACGATACATGGCAACAGTGCTTTGCTCAGGGGAGAGCCAAGTACCAGCGGAAGAAGTTCTCGTAAAACGAGCAGACAAGCGTCCCTGTTGCGGTCAGCGGGAGATCCACGAGCACATGCACCGTCCCCTCGGCTAGGCGCACAGGAAAGGAGGGACGTGTGTAATAAAAATACGCATCTGGTTCAAATCTGACCTTTTCGCTAGCTTCTGCTGCATCTGGGCAATTGGAATGCGACGCAGTACTCGCATGTCTGAAGCGGGGAACTCGGACTGCTCATAGGAGCGCATTGGTGCCTGAGGTGAGGCTGCTCCCTGCACTCCCAATGCGGCCAAGACTTTCTTCTGCGTGGCATGAGACATCGGGTGGGGAAGTATGTGCTCGATTGCCGGTCTGGCGCGCTCTGCTCCCCCTATCGTCACGTCCGTGAAAGTACATAAAGGCACGTAGAGTTGCTTGGGCCTGAGCACTCTGTCGCTTGACTTACTCACGCTATAACGCGGAATAGAATAATTGCTCGCATGGTAAGAGACCACGCCGCGCAGCCAGCGTCTAGGACTCATGGAGACAGGGATAAAGTACTGCCTCGCGCCATTTGCGTACTCAACCTCGACGAGCTCATTTTCCGTCAGATGCCACTCTTTGTTCTCCCACACGTCACAAGATGCCTCACCGCCACGGAGGGCGGATTCGACACGGCTCGACACATCCACATAGACCAAGGCCGTGCGACAGGAGGGAAGAACGATGGACAACAGTCCGAGCAGAGAGAGGGAGAAGGTACGCATCAATAATTCTAAATATCAAAGCTAATCACGGTCGTATTATCCGCATAGTCCTCATCGAGATCGCGGCAGGCGTCGACGATGATGGGGGCGAGCTGCGCGCTGCGCGAGTTGAGCAGCTGCGCGACATGGGGGGGGAGAAATCGCTGGTGCAGCAGATCCTCAATGCCGTCCGTCGACAGGATGACGCGATCGCCTGGCAGCAGCACCTGTGCTGTCTGCGGGACATCAATCATGGCAATGGGCTCTCCCATCACGGCGGAGCGCAGCATGTGACCACAGGCGCGCACGTCCTTGCGCGTCGCTACATTGTCACTGTTTGTTGCGAAGTAGGCGCGCATGGAGTGATCCTGATTCAGGCGCAGCAGCTGGTTGTTCCTCCACAAAAAGAGCGGTGAATCTCCCACACTCACCCACCAGATCGCATGCGGCATCAGAAAGACTGCGAGCAGCGTACAGCCGCCAGGATCTTCCACACCGACAAAGAGCTCTCCGACGGCTTCATTCGCCGCATGCAGTGATCTCTCTAGCGAGGCTGGTATCTCACGAATCTGCTCAAGGTAAAAGGTGTCACAAAAGCGCTCCATCGCTGCCTTCGCGGCAGCTGCGCCTGAGGACCTCCCATCCCATCGCAAACGATGGCTAGACTCCCCTGTGCAAAATGTCTAACTCCATAAACATCCTGCTGGTCCTGTCTTTTTCCTATCCACTGGGCCACGTGTGCATCCATGATAGGGAATATGATAACATAAATATGCCCCAACTCAAGCACGAAGCTCGGGCTGGGGGTATTTTTTCAATTTAGTTATAAAATGAATTATTCTGCCGCTGCCTGCTCTGCCGTAGGAAGACTCTTGAGCTGAGGGAAGAGAATGACGTCGCGGATGGAGTTCGCCCCCGTCAGCAGGATACAGAGACGGTCGATGCCGATACCGATGCCGCCCGCACTGGGCATGCCTGATTCGAGTGTTTCGACGAAATCGTAGTCGATCTTCTGTGTCTCCTCCCCCGATTGATTCTGGAAGCTGATGAGCTGCTCGACGGGGTCATTCTGCTCGGAATATCCAGGGCAGAGCTCCTGACCATTCATGACGAGCTCAAAGACGTCGACGACCGAAGGATCCTCGGGGTTGCTCTTTGCCAGAGGGACGAGCCCGCGTGCGACATGCGTCACAAAGAGAGGATCAGCCTGTCGTGGCTCGACGAGTACCTCGTAGATCTCCTGCGTGACGCTTGCGTCATCCGCGTCGTCACGGAGAGGGACTCCGAGCTCAGTTGCGCGGGCGAATCGCTGCTCGGGCGTGAGCTCATACCAGTCGCTACCTGCCGCCTCCATGACGAGCTCGCGGTAGGTGGCACGGCGCCATGGGCGCTTGAGATTCACCGTCCAGCGGAGGTTGCCTTCTTCGTCGTACTGGTCGAACTCCAGCTTGCCAAAGACCTTCATCGCCACATTGGTGATGAGCTCTTCCATCATCTCGGCCATGGTTTCGAAGTCTCCGCCTGCTTCATAGATTTCCAGCACGGTGAACTCGGGGTTATGACGACGGGAGAGACCTTCGTTGCGGAAGTTGCGATTGAGTTCGAAAATCTTCGTGAAACCACCGACGAGCAGACGCTTCAAGAAGAGCTCAGGCGCGATGCGCATGGTGACAGACTTCTTGAGTGCATTGAAAAAGGATTCAAAGGGCTTCGCCGCGGCACCGCCTGCTACGTCTTGGAGCATAGGGGTCTCAACCTCGAGAAAACCGCGCTCAGCGAGATCACGACGGATCTCCTGCACGATGAGGGAGCGCTGGACGAGACGCTGAGCGCTCTCGGCATTGCTCATCAGGTCGAGGTGGCGCTTGCGGTAGCGTGTGTCCATATCGGCGAGCCCGTGGTACTTGTCAGGCATAGGGCGTAGGGCCTTGGAGAGCACCATGAAGTTGCCCACACGGACGGAGGATTCCCCTGTGCGTGTGATAAAACACTCACCTGCGATGCCTACCCAGTCGCCGCGCTCGAGCAGCTTCCAGAGAGACCACTGCTCGGGCGTGCAGCTCTTCTTTGTGAGCATGCACTGGACGCCACCGCGTATATCTGAGACGACGAAGAACTGGGTGTTGCCCATGTCGCGCAGCGCGGAGATACGACCGAGGAATTTCACCTGTTTACCCTCTTCAAAATCGGCTAGCAATTCTGCTGGGGATGTATCGACATCAAAGCGACCGCCGTAGGGGTTGACACCGAGAGCGCGGATCTTCTCCACTTTCTCGCGTCGTACGGCAATCAAATCTTCCTCCGATGAACCTGGTGCTTGTTGATTGGTCGTATGTTCAGACATGGCGCGGATTATAAAACTTCTTTCAAAAAAAATCCAGTCAAATCTCTCAGAAATGTTAAACAAAATAGCTAGGTAGCCCCTACCTAGCTATTTTGATCAAAGGGGACGAGCCCTGAGCTCACACGTCTATGCGCTCTTCGCGCTTCTTTTCTGTGCTCGCGGGGGCTTCTGTCGTGCTGGTGGCGGGCTTCTCTTCGCTGATGATCTTCTTGGACTCGGTGCTGTTCTCCTCCTTCATCAGCTCGTCTTCGAACTGCTTGCGGGCTTTCTTGAACTCTCCCAAGCCCTTGCCGAGGTTGCGCGCGATGTCAGGCAAATGCTTGGCTCCGAAAATCACAAGGCATACAATGATGAGAATCATCCAATGGGAGGGTGATCCCAAATTAGCTATAGCGTACATGCCTACACACTACAGGAAAGACTCCCGTAAATCAAGAAAAATGTACTCCCCCACCCCATGCTCTGCACAGACTCATCTCATTAGATCAACGTGCGACCGAGCTGCTCTCCCTGCTCGCGCAGCCACGCCAAAAAGGAATGAACGGGTGGCGCGCCCTGCCAGCGCTCCTCCTCAGGCGGCAGTCCATGAGAGTAGGCGAGCTTGCCCTCTATCAGTGATTGGATCTCTTCTTTTTCAAAGAGCCGCACGCCTCCCATGATGCGCGCGAGCATCTGGGAGGTCATCGAGGCTATCACGACGGGAATAGGCAGCACGCAGCGGTAGCGCAAGCGCATAGCGGAGAGGAGCTGCTCGGTCACGTCACGCAGGCTCAGGCACTCTCTGCCCACGGCGGCGTAGGCATTCCACACCGCGCTCTCGCCGTCCTCTCGCATCGCCTCGTTCATGACCATGTCGGCGAGGTCGCGCACGTGAATGGGCTGTATCTCGGCGTAGCCATCGCCCATGAGGCCCGCAATGGGGCTATGACGCAGGCACCACGCCCAGTTGTTGATGAGAATACTCTCCTCGACGCTATCGCCAAAGAGCATGGCGGGTCGCAGCACGGTGCAGGGAATAGCGAGCTCACGCAGCACGCTCTCAACGTACCCCTTGCGCTGGAAATACGGCAATTCACTCCCCTCATCTGCATGAGCGACGCTGAGATGGACGATACGCCCGACGCCCGCCTCCTTCGCCGCGGCAAAGAGATCGAGGCAGTGCTGCTGCGCGATGGCGGTGGCATCCTCACCCTCCGTCGGGCGTCGCCAGTAGGTATTGACGAGGACGTCACAACCGCGCAATGCCTGCTCGACGCGTCCTTGCTGCGCGGGCTGCTCCCAGTCAAAGAGAGTGATAGGAATGGCGTGAGGGTTGGGCTTGCCCGCCGAGCGCGCTCCCTCGAGAGCATGGACGTCCCAGCCCTGCTCGAGGGCGCGCTCGGCGATGTAGCGTCCGCTATAGCTCAGGGCTCCTGTGATCATGATGCGTTTGTTCATACACCATGAGACACAGGAAGCACTTGGGATGTTCCTAGCTTTTAGCCACGCTTGCAGACTTTGATAGAGAACACGCCGACCTACGACTCACGCACGAGCACCATGCAGCTACGGGGCAGCAAGTAGAGGGAGAGCTCAGGATGCACGCCCTGGGTGAAATGCCTCAGCGAGAGATCCTGTCGTCCCAGACCACCGTAGCGGACATCATCGGAGTCGAGGATCACGCGCCAGCCACCCGCCTCATTGGCGGGGAGCTTGTAGTCGGGGATCGCCTTCGTACCGCTCCAGTTGAAGACAAACATGAGCTCGCCTCGTGTGAAGGCCATGACCTGATTGCCCTCGTCGAGCTTCAGCGGACGGGCGGGCGGTCGCAAGAGCAAATGGTACTGGCGGCTCAGCTCAATCATCGCGCGATCAAAGGCGGCGAGGAATCGGTAGCGTAGCTCGGGATGATCCACGAGCGACCACTGTCGGCGGCAGTACTGGAAGGAGCCACCATTGCCCTCACGGGGGAAATCAATCCACTCGGGGTGTCCGAACTCATTTCCCATGAAGTTCAACCACCCTTCCCCGCCCACGGCATGCGTGACGAGGCGTATCATCTTGTGCAGCGCCATGCCACGCTCGATGACGAGGCTCTGAGACCCCTGCCCCATGCTCGTGTACATCTCTGCATCCATGAGGCGGAAGGCAAGTGTCTTGTCTCCCACGAGTGCCTGATCATGGCTCTCGGCGTAGGCGATATTCGCCTCTCCGTAGCGGCGATTGGAAAGCGTGTACCACATATCGCCCATACTCCACTCCTCGTCCTTGCGCTCCTTGATGAGCTTGATCCAGTAATCGGGTAGCCCCATGGAGAGGCGGAAATCAAAGCCAATCCCTCCCTCAGCGACGGGGCGGCAGAGACCAGGCATGCCGCTCATGTCCTCGGCGATGACGAGCGCACCGGGCTTCACCTCCTGAATGAGGGTAGTGGCGAGCTGGAGGTAGGTGATGGCGTCGAGATTCACCTGCTCGTTGAAGTAACAATCCAGATTGCAGAAAGGCTCATGCCCATGGTGGACGTAGAGCATGCTGGTCACGCCATCGAAGCGGAAACCATCGAAGCGGAACTCCTCCAGCCACCACGCGAGATTCGCCAGTAGGTACTCGATAACCTCGGGGCGACCGTAGTTGAACAGGCAGCTATCCCAGTCGGGGTGCATGGCGTCGCGCTGCCCCGCGTGGAAGTACTGACCGCCTGAGCCGTCAAAGTTGTTCAGCCCCTCTGCCATATTCTTCACCGCATGCGAATGCACGACGTCGAGCAGCACGGCAAGTCCTGCGGCGTGCGCCTTGTCGATGAGGTATTTCAAATCATCAGGCGTGCCAAAGCGACTGCTGGGCGCGAAGAAGGAGGAGACATGGTAGCCGAAGGATCCGTAATAGGGGTGCTCTTGCACCGCCATGAGCTGGATACAGTTGTACCCCATCTGCGCAATGCGCGGGATGGTGTAGTCGGCGAACTCGCGGTAGCTATGCAGGCGTGCTTCCTCGCCCGCCATACCGACGTGCGCCTCATAGATGAGTGGTACCTTGATCTTGGCGGGGGTGAAGCGGCGCGTCTGCCAGACATAGGGGGTCTCGGGCTGCCAGACGCGGCCTGTGAAGTCCAGCGTGTGCGAGTCCTGTGTGCTGTAGCGTATCCATGCGGGGATGCGGTCATGTCGCTGATCGGCCGAGCCGATGATGTGCACCTTCACCGCCTGCCCGTGGCTGAGAGCTTCGGCGGGGAGGCGCAGCTCCCAGATGCCGTTGTCTACGCGCTGGAGGGGGTGCGTCTCGCGATTCCAATGATTGAAATCCCCGATCAAAAAGAGCGCCTTTGCCCCTGGTGCCCACTCGCGGTACACCCATTCTCGTGTCTCGGCGTCTTGGTAGATGCCCATACGGGTGTACACACGCGCCGCATTGAGCAGCGAGCCATGCTGCTTGCGAATGAGCGCGAGCTGGCTATCATAGAGCTTCATACGCGCACGTATCTCTTTCTCATAAGGCGCAAGCCATGAGTCTGCTAATATCAGTCCTAGTAATGGAGGTCTCCTCATGCTCTCTACTATAAAAGATTCTCGAATGTAATACAAGACAATTGTGATACCGAAGAAGAAAATGTTATAAAATAACAATTTTCCAAATACTAACAGGAGAGAGAAAGATTTCTCAGAGCACGGGCGCGATCAAGCGGCAGCAGCGCGCGCCCAGCTTCTCCATCAGCGAAGCCTGCGCCCATGTATCCATATCCAGCTGCTTGCTATGCGCCATATCGTCGAGCAACATCTCACTGACCGCTCGATTCATCGCAGGATCACGCATGAGGCAATTGAGCTCGTAGTTGAGATTGAGCGAGCGGTTGTCGAGATTGCCCGAGCCTATGCAGGTGAGATCGTTGTCGCGCAGCAGCACCTTCTGATGCATGAATCCCGCGTCGTAGCCCCAGAGCTGCACCCCGAGGAAGAGCAGCTCTGGGATGTAGTTGAGCATAGCGAGCCGTGAGACGATGTTGTTATCGCGATGAGGGATGATCAGACGCACGTCGACACCGCGCAGCACGGCGAGATGGAGAGACTGCACGATGCAGTCACTGGGCACGAGGTAGGGGGTAGCTATCCAGAGGCGGCTCTTTGCCCCTGCGGCTATCATGAGCAGCGTGGTCTGCCACGCGTTGACACAGTGGTCGGGGCCAGACGGGATGCACATGGCCTGCTGGACACCCGCGAGCTTCACCGCCGTGGGGAACTGGCGGCAGATATCCTCAGCCGTGGCGCGGTACCAGTCCTGAGCAAAGCAGAGATAGGCCTGCGCGACGGCGGGACCCTCGACGCGCACAAAGGTATCGCGCCAGCGCTCATCGCTCGCCTTGCCAAAGTATTCACGCCCGATGTTGAGCCCGCCCATCCACGCCTGATGCCCATCGACGATGACGAGCTTGCGATGATTGCGGTAGTTCATTCGCAAGAACGAGCTCACCCAGAAGCGCTGACCAAAAAAGGGGTGGATCTCCACCCCTGCCTTTCTCAGGCGGTAGATGAAGCCAAAGGGCAGCTTGCGCGAGCCGATCTCATCGTAGAGAACGCGTACGCTGATGCCCTCGCGCGCCTTGTGCATGAGGCACTCGGCGAGGATGTTACCGACGAAGTCGTTCTTGATAATGAAGAACTCTAGCTCGATGGATTTCTGCGCCACCTCCATTGCACTGAGGATGCTCTGGTAGGTCTCGAGCCCATTTTTGAGCAGTTCGAGTTTATTGCCTGAGCAGGAGGTGATGGTGGTGAGCTTCGCGATGGAGATTTCACTGATGCCCTGCTGGGCTTGGTAGCACTCCCAGTAGTTCTTGAGATAGCGAGCACTGGACTCGGGTAGCACCTGCTGCATGCGCCGTCTGATGCGCCCAGTCCCCAGTCCGAGATAGAAAAAGATACTGGGAAAGGGGAGCAGGACGAGCGAGAGACTCCACGCCAGCGCGCCCTGCGGCGAGCGGGCGTGATAGATCGCGTGCAGTGCCAAGAGTATGCCGATGGCGTAGCAACAGATCAGACTGATCTGTAGGAGGGTCGTCCAGGTCATACGTGTTCGTAGTAGGGTGAGATGGGATGAGATTGTCTACGAAGTCAGCCCTGAGATGGCATATCCTAGCCGTGCGCTATCGCGAGCTAGTAGGCGTTTTCTTCGCAGAGCCCCTCTTGAGCGACAGCTTGTTGAGCTTGTCGAGTTTGAGCTTATCTTGGGCGGACTTGATGATGTTCATGGGGGAGTTCGCCCCGATGCGCCAGCCTATCTTGTCTATCTTGCCCGTCAGCTCGATGGAGATGATATGCTCGGAGATGCTGGTGATAGGCGAGAGCGCGAGGCTGAGGATACTGCCTAGATCAGGCCACAATTTCATCTTGATGTCAAGCGTTTCTAAGTCCATGTAGCCCGTTAGAGGCACGCGCAGATTGCTCCCTGAGGCGATAAAGTTGTCGGTGGAGAAGCGACCATTCTTGATGCGGAAGTCTGCGTGTGCGTCGCTCAGGCCGTAGTTGAGCAGCATATTGACACCGGGAACCTTGTCGGTCGTGGTGCCTATAATCTGTCCGGATTTCTTGAGACTATTGCCTATCGCATCGCAGATGGCGTAGGAGAGCTTGCTGATGGCGCCTCGCTTTGCCTCCTCGGCCTCTTCCTTGAAGAACATGATGTAGGAGGGCAGGTTGTAGATGAGCTCGGAGATGGGGGCAAAAATGCCCAGCTCCATGAGCTGCCCCTGCCTCAGGTAGAGCTGACCGTATCCGTCGATGTCCTTGATCTCTGTGCTAGGCGAGCGGAAGCGGAAGTCCGCGTAGCACAGAGCGGGCGAGATCTCCGCGCCAAAGGTGCCTGCGATCTCCTTGAGATTCATATTCACCGCCTTTACATAGCCATCCAGACTGGTCTTCTTTCCTGAGATGCCGATGCGTAGGTTCAAGTCGAGCTGCCCCTGCCATGTGTAGCTGCGGAAGCGATCCAGCTGGACGTAGTCATCAGAGATCCTGACAAATCCGTGCAGACGCTCTAAGGGGATGCCGATGCCGGCAAAATTGTACTTTGCCAGATGGGGGCTGGAGACCTCGACCGTGCTGTACATAGAGCGTTTGCAATCTGAGTAGAAGGGGAAGAGACTGTCATTGATTTTCGCCTTGACTGGGTGGGTGGTTTGGAGGTCGACGAGGATACTATAAAGGGGGGCAAAGAACATGCCTAGCGTGTAGGCAGGGTATACCTCGCCCTCGAGATCTTGGATGCGTACATAGCCCTCTTGTAGATCGAGAGTGACGCAGCCAGCCTCTATCCTCGACTGCGCGACGCCAGGCTTTTGCTTCATGCGCGCGAACCATGGTCTATTGTCCTTGTCGATGACGGCATCCTCGATGAGTATGAGTAGTTTATCTGATAGAGCCTTGCCATTGGCATCCTTCGCCCCGTAGCGTATATCGACCACGGTATGAGCCGAGAGCCTATTGAAGTAACCAAAGGGATCCGTCTGTAGAGAGGTGTCGACGCGCTCGCGTCCGTTCTCCTCGATGATCCCGCCTAGCGCATAGCCTGTGTCAGCTACACTCAGGTCGGTCGTAGCGTAGACGCTCACGCCGTTTGCGTAGTTCACCATCGCGTCGATATTACTCAGATTCAAGCGCGAGTTCGCATTGAGCTTGAAGTCACGCATGACGGCGTGCGCCTCAGCAAGGTTGATAATCGCATCTAGGTACTGCAAGCCTATGGTGTTGCTGCCTTTGATATGCACATGGCTCGCGGTGTTCCCCCGCACGGTCACTTCAAGGCTGCCGCTTTGATGCTTGAGCACGAGGGGGGAGACGGTGTAGAGGAAGTCGCCCGCCTCGTTCACCTCCGCATTCAGGCTGGCGGCGAGGGAGAGCTCGAGCGCGGCGTTGCCTTTCATGCTAGGGATATCCACGGCCTTGCGCTGGATGCCGTCCGCTCGGATACTCAGTGATGCAGATTGGGGGGCAAAGCTCCAGTCCTTTGTCGTGAGATGCACGCGCCCATCGCTGAGGACGAGATCCTTGCTCAGGGCAATACCGTATTGATCATAGAACTTCTCCGGCAGCTCCTGCATAAGCTGCTTGGAGGAGAGGCGGCTGTTGATTTCACTGATCGTAAGGCTCTCCCAGTCCTCCCAGTCGAGGTGCAGTGAGGTGAGATGTCCGCCCTTCTTGTCCCATGTGAGTGTGACATCTCCCGAGAGATCACGCTGATCGCGTAGCTGTAGCGACACGGCGAGCCCCTCGGCGCGGCGTTTGAAGATGTCCATAGCCCCTGTCTGAAGCTCCACGATGCCTGAGTTGATCAGCTCCTCGGGGTTGGAGAGGGGGCGGATGTTGTTGATTTCACGGAGGTTGAGATTGATATTTTCTACTTGGACGCCAGGTACTTGCACCTTGCCGAGGTAGGTGAACAGCGAGCTAGAGCCGATGAGCAGCTCTTTGATGTCTTGCTCCTTGCCCCAGTGTATGTCCTTGGAGTGCAGCTCAGTTAGGAATTGGTCAGCGAGGTAGATATCATCGCCATCTTTGAGGGTGAGCTTGCCTGCCTTGAGCGAGATCTTGAGATGCTCGACGAGATCGGGGCGCGCGCCGTCGACGCCGTTGAGCCCCTCCAGCTTCACGGACACACTAGGCTGCTCAGCGTCGATGACGAGCTTGTCTTGCGTGTAGCTCAGCTGCGGGAGTCCAACGCTGAGCTCGGCCTGTCGCAGGTTGGGGATAAAGTCGGTCAATGGGCTCTCGCCAGGGCGGAAGTTCGGCGTACTAATGTCGGTTTTGATCTTGAGATCGAGATGCCCTTTCAGATCTAGAGCCTCGGAAAACTGCGCGCTGAGCGTATCGGGGACAATGCTATTGATGATGCTACAGATGTCCTTCTCCAGCAGATGAAGATCGAGGCTGAGCTGACCGTTGCCGCCCTTCAGAAAGCCCTTCGCGCGGATGCTTCCATCGGGGAGGGTGAGCTGCAGCTCATTGAGCGAAAAGCTCCCGCTCTCATAATAAAAGGCGAGCTTGAGCTGCTCGATGTCCATACTGCGGAATTGGACATCCTGCTGCTCGATATGCCCACGTAGCAGCAAGTCGCTGGGTGCATAATCCTCATCCAGCTTGACGCTCCCTTGCAATTGCAGGGTATTCGCCTCGCGCTGCATCAGGGTTGGGATGTTGGCGAGGATAGCGACATCCTCTTCATTCATCACCTCGCGGACAAAGTAGATGAGCGGCAGGTTGCTATTGATATCAAAAGAGACGGCACCCTCTTTGAGATCATACGCGCCTTGCACAATCAGCTTCCCCGAGGGGATCACGCTATGGGTCTCAAGGCGATTGAGCGTAACGCGGTCTCCGGCATAGCTCACATCGAGCAGCGTGTTTTTCAGGCGGAAGTTCTCATGACGCAGCGCAGGCAGCTGGGCTGTCAGATGGCAGGTGATTTCCTCCGCGACACGGACACTGATGCCGAGCTGCGGGATATCCTTGCTCCCCCACTGCTGAGTCGCGACCCAGCTCTGTATGTCGCGCATGATGTCGCCCAGAGCCGCGAGCTCCGAGGCGAGGTCTATTTTCTCCGTGCTCTTGGGCTCTTCTTCTGTATCTGAGCTCGTCAATAGGCTCTGGAGGTATGCATCGCTAATCGAGCCTTCGATGCGGATAGGTATCTGATCAAAGAGGAGTCGCCCCTCTGTCAGGCGAATGCTCCCCTCACTACTGTGATCAGCCATCAGATTGATCCCCGAGATGGAGAAATACTGCGCTGGCCGTGCTGCCGTTGTTGCCTGCTCAGGCGTATCGAGGAGGGGAATACGCAGCTCGGCGTCTCGTAGCTGGAGATGATGAGGCTGGATCTCACCGACGAGCAGATCACGCACCTCGACTCCGAGATCGGCATAGGGGACAGAGATGAGCGGGGTTGTGTCCTTTTTATCTGATTCGTACAGCTTGACCTGGTGGAGCTTGAGGCCAAATCCGCGAGTGAACTCCAAGGTGACCTTGTCCACGCTCAGATAGATGCCCTCATCGGCTGCGAGCGTCTCTACCTCACGCAGCAAGGGCTTGGGGAAACCGACCAAGCCTAGCCACGCGAGAACGAGGATGAGCAAGATCAGGACAATGAGGCACAGGGTGGGGATGAGAAGACCGATGCGCTTGAGGGTGATTTTTCTCGCCATAGATAGTAGTTGATAATAAATGACACTTGTTATACGCAAGCCAAATTAGCACGCGATGAGCATTTTGTTGAACAGTGTTATAATGAATGATTGGCGAGAGTCAAGCAAAAAAAGACACAGCATCAACATCTACACGCGTGATTCCGCTACTCGCACAGAAAGCAGAGCACGTCGTTCAAATTATTAGTTTTCCTTTTGTTGGGTGAAAAGCCCCTATCTTTCACCCAACAAAAGGAGGTAGATGCTTCCTCACGCTCCCTAGTCACCCAGTCCGAGCTCCTGCTCGATCTGCTGCGTGATGCGCTCGATCTCGGTGGAGAGTTCATCCCAGCGGGTGAAGAGCTGCTCCTCCTCGCGCTGGAGCTGCTGGTAGAGCTG